>JAJZNY010000321.1 GCA_021852245.1 Planctomycetota bacterium
AGCCATAAAAATCCCATGATGCCGAAAACACCGGCATCGCCCCATGATGTTTTAGATACGGCAACCAGCAGGGGACCGGATGCAATGGCGCCGATTCGCCCCACCGCTACCGAGGCGCCGATGCCCGTTGCCCGCAGATGGGTCGGAAATATTTCTGAAAAAGTGGGATATGCGCTGGTCCACGCACCCGTGGCACAGAAATTCGCCGCCATGAACGCAACGAGCACCAGCAGCGGCGAATGCGTTGCGGCCGCGGGCGCCATCAACAAACTGGTGAGGGCTGCAAGCGTGTAAAAGAGGGGCACGGTTATCTTGCGGCCGAGTCTGTCAAACATCGATGCCATCAGCAGGCCTCCCGCCAATGCCCCCACGTTGCCAAGCAGATAAAACCATGGCATCTGCCGATTGGAAATGTTCACCTGCGGCAGCACCACCAGCGCCAGGAATGTGAAGACACCGTAGTAGCCGAACGCCTCCGACAGATCCAACGTGCATCCCAACAGCAAACGCCCCGGATATCGCATCACCAACTCGCGCAGGTTGGCGAAAATGGTGCCCGCTGCCGGTACCTCACCCATGGCGTCATCGGCCGTCGGCTCGCTCCTGTCGGACCTGGCCGCCGATTCATCCCCCTGGCCGGCGGAATGCTGAATTTGCTTTACGACGGCAACGGCGTCATCCGTGCGCCCGCGCGACAACAACCACCGCGGCGATTCCGGCAGTCGACGGCGGAAATAGGCCACAAACAATCCCCCCACCGCCCCCAGCGCAAAGCCAAAACGCCACGCAATCGCCTGCTGCGGAATCAGATTCAAAAATAATAAACTCACCAGTGCGGCTATCATCGCCCCCAGCGGCCAGAAATTCATTACAATCGCCGCGGCTCTCCCCCGGTGTTTCACCGGCAGCAATTCACCGATCGCACCATTGATGGCGGAATACTCGGCGCCCACGCCCAATGCCGTCAGAAAGCGAAACACCATGAACCAGCCGAATCCCGGGGCCAGAGCCGAGCAGAAGGTAAACGCAGAATAGATCGTCAGCGTCAGCAGAAAAAGCTTTTTGCGGCCGAATCGGTCCGCCAGATATCCAAACAGCACGGCGCCCGCCATGATGCCTGCCAACCAGAGCGGTGTGATCAAGGACGCCTGCCAGGTGGAAAGGTGAAATTGCGTCTTGATCGTCCCAAGCAGGCCGCCGGTCAGATTCACTTCAAACGAGTCAAACAGCCAGCCGATTCCCAAAGCGACGGTCATGGAGGTGTGGTAGCGGCTCCAGCGAAGCCGGTCGAGAGTGTTCAGAGAGCATCTCCCCTGCGATTGCATGGATGTAAAACCTCCGCCCAAGGTGTTGTGCCGCTTCCGCACCGCTGCCTTCAACACACCAACATTACGTAATAGTCGCTTGAGGAGATGAAATCTTACAGTTCACCGCCAAGCTGCCGATCATGAATGACCATGAGCCCACGCGCGAGCCGCCACCGGCCGGCATCGGCATTTATTCGCCTGCAGCCAAACCATCCACCCGAAGCTATTGTCCCGATCGGGCTTTGCTTATCGCTTCCGTCATGCGCAACTTGGCTTCTGGCGTAAGGCTCGGTTCGCCAGCACATCGCGGTTGTTCGATTGTCTTGAGCAACCCGCGGGCAAAGAGATCAATGGCCCGCAATTGTCGGGCACAGACACGGCATGTGCCGCACATGGCCAGGTGTGCGGCCAGCTCGAGGCGCTCCAATAGGGTCAACCGACGATCCAACCGATCCGACGCCAATCGCGTCGCCTGACGACAGGAAAATATGCCAAGTTCTCGCCACATGCGATGCTTTTCCAATCCGGTCCGATACCCTCAGTCGCGGCCTATTCCCTTGCTTTCCAGGCACGCCCTTAATCGCAGCCGCGCCCGATGAAGCATCATATAAAGGTTATTCGGATTAAGTTCCAGAACCTTACAAATTTCGTCCGTCTCGACCCCGTCCATCACCCGCATCACGAAAACTTCACGGTAATGCCCGGGAAGCGCCTCCATACATAACTGCAGAGCCCGCAGGGCGTCCGCCTGCTGCGCCAATTCTTCTGGCGATGATCTCCACGCATGGGGCTTTGCCATCGACGTCCAGTGTGCGAAAGAATTGAACATTCCCCCCACGACAGAGTCGTCATCCATCTCCGCGGACTTCTCCCGCACTTGACGACGCAGATGGTCAATCAATTTATGTTTGAGAATCCCCGCCAGCCAGGTGCCGAAACTCGATTGCCCCGAAAAATTCTTCAATCCCTGCAGCGCCGCGAGGAAGGTCTCCTGCACGAGTTCTTCCGCAGTGGCGTCATCACGCACCCGCAAACGCACATAGCGAAAGAGCATGTCGCCGTAGTTCGCCACCCACGTTTCGGTCGCCGGTGGGGTGCGATCATTATTTTCAGGCGAAGATTCCGGCATAATATAAACTCCGGTTTCATCGTAGCCGATGTGATCGATTTTGGATAATCCATCCGATCGGGCCGTTGTCATTTATAATTAAGTGCGTCAAGTCAAGGGCATTGGATTAGGCAATCCGCGGACGAAATTTGAAATTTATTGCAACTGCCAAACGCATCTCATGGTGACATGGGAATCTGCGATCAGAATTTCCAGATGATAACCCCGCGTAATCATGTTCAAACCGCTATAATCTGCCCAAAGGAGTTGGCGGTGGCAGATTTGGCGGACGATAAAAACATTTCGGCGGGTAGCGCCGGCAAGGCGGGCGGTTCAGCCCCGGCGCAGAGGAAACATTATTGGCGGAATGCCGTGCTGATCATCTGGCTGCTGCTGACCGGTGCCTGGCTGGCAAGTTGCCTCATCCCGTGGCAATTCAGCATGCAGTCTCCCACCCACCGCATGCATCTTTATGTCATCGACGGGACGCTTTATTGGCAGCATGAAAATATTCATAGCCTGCAGAAAAGTTCATTCTTTGAGGTGGGAACCCTGGCCAACCCCCGTCTTCTGGCTCCCGCTACCCGCATGCTCATCACCACCAACGGCCTCGGAGGGGGTGGCAGAATCGTAGGCCTTCATGGCCTTGTCTGGACGTGGAATCCGCTGGCGGGATCGGGCCTGTGGATGTCGCCGCTTGTGCTGGGACTGATCTTCATCGGTCCCCTGGCATGGTGGCTCGCGAGGCGATGGGGCAGACGGACATCTGCCGCCCCCAAGATTCGCACCGCCTGAAGCCGCACCCATACCGTCATGTATCTGCCCCGCCAAAGCGGGATAAACTGCCTTCTGTAATGCCTGAATACCCGCTGATGCCATATCCCCTTATTCCCATATGCCCGCCACGTGACCACAAACAGCGCCCGATCGGTCTGACGCTCGATGCGCCGGAGTTCCGGCGGCGTTGTGATGCCGGGCTCGGGAAACCAGCTTGACGGCATATACATGCCCGGCGCCATCCATGGTAAAAATCCATTGGAGAGCACCAGCGTCGGCTCATCCCGCGTGAGTTGCACCACGTGATTCCACTCTTTCGCCTGCCGCCGATATGCCCACAGGCCGCCGGTTTGCCGATTGCGTACTTTGATGATCCAACCGCTGGCGGCGATTGCCACCGTGGTCGCCTGCGACAAAATGGCGAAACCGCACACAGTGATCAGCAACCGCCGAGAGATGTTTTTCACGGCAAGCAAACCTGCGACGAACAGCACCGGCATGTAGCTGTAATATTCCCATGAATGCCGCCAGCCGTAAAAACCGAACACAAACGCCAGTTGCATGATCCCCAGACATACAAGCGTTTCCACGCGACGACCGGGCAGGCCGGGCCGAAATTGCGCCAGCCATCGCGGCAATGTCCAGATGATGACCAGCAGCATGGCGAGCCAGATACCCGCCGGGGTGAGGAAATAATAAAGCGGGCCGTGATATTCGGGCGACCAGAAACGCTGTCCCCGGCCAAAAAGAAATCCGAAGTGAGTATCGGTGTAGGTGCGCAGGCCGGTGACGGGAATAATGGTCAGAAGCAATGATTGCAGACCAAACTGCCGAATACACCCGAGCGCGACGATGATGCCGCCGATTATGGCGGGCAAGAGTTCCCGCATGAGAGAGCGGAAAGTTTTTGCGTGCTCGATATAATCCCAGAATATTAAAACCAGCAGCAGAAGGCCGTAAACATATCCCATCGATGGTTTGACGAACAGACATATGGTGCAGAGCAGCAGGGCAATACGGCGGTTGCCGCGGGCCTGCACGGCAATAGCCCAGAGCAGCAAGGTGGCTTCCAAGGGATGGGTGAGCGTGAGATAGGCGGGCATCACGGCAATCGGCAGGGCGCACAGGAGCCAGATAACCGCCCGACGTGGGGCCGCGATTGCCCGCATGAAAAGGGTGATGGCGCCAGCCATTAATATTTCCAGACACGATGTGGTGAGGATATAGCCCACCGGATTGCGGCCGAAAATCTTCAGTGCCCAATGAGCAAAGATCAGACTTGCCAACCCGTGGGTGTAACCGAAGTCGATCGCCGGGCGCATGCCGGCGGAAATCAGCACATCTCCTTTGAAGGCCGTGCCGGGATCAAAAAATGCAAAAAGCGACCAGTCCGCAATTTTGGGCAATTCAAAGCACTGCACCAGCAGCAGAAGGCTGGCGAGGATGAAAAAGAGTTTCCAGCCGATCTGTGAACCACCCGATTGACCGCCGGCTGCGGGTGAGGAGATGTGGAGGGTGGCTGGAACCGGGCGGGCGGAATCACTCATGGCCATGATTCTACGCGCCCGGCGGCTCTGCGGGTAATCGTGTGCGATACCGCGACTCTATTTCGCCGTGCCGGTGGCAGAATCCGATCAGTTTGCCGCACGGGCTGCCCGGCGGGCCGCCGCCAGCACCGGGCCATAATTGGGCTGATGAGCGATATTGGGCACCAGTTGGATGTAAACGATACGCCCATTCTTGCCGACCACCACCACCTGCCGGGCCAGCAGGCCATTCTGTTTCATCAACACCCCGTAATGACGGGCGAAAGAGTGAAACCGGTAATCGGAGAGGAGAGTGATATTTTTAACACCCCGCGCGCCGCACCACTGCTTTTGAGCAAACGGCAGATCCATGCTGATCGTGATGATGCCGACATCCGGCCCCATACTTCCCGCAACCTTATTAAAATGATCCGTCTCAAGATTGCATACCGGGGTATCGATGGACGGCACCGACGAGAGAATCCACACCTTGCCGTGGCCGGGGCGGAAATGATAAACGGCCATCTGATCATTCACCGCCCGGAAGCAGGGCGCCCGCTCGCCGACGTGGATCGGATCGCCGATTAATGTGATCGGCTCTGTTCCCATCTTCACCAGCCCGGTTCGCTGCGGCAGGCTTGCGCACCCACCCAGCAGGAAAAGGGAAATCGCCACCACGGCAAATACACTCATTCTCGTCAGGTTGATGATCTTCATGAGGCATCTCCACCAAATTGTTCAATTCCGGCAAACGGAATGTCGCCCGCCACCTGCGGGAACTCGTGTTCGATTATAGCAATGCGGACCGGAAAGAGAATTTATCGCGATCGCACGATCCAGCCGGTTTTTTTGCCGATGTCGGGTATTGGATGTGTCAGGGCTCAATGTTGGACGCCGACCGTACGGAGCGTATGTGCGCTTCGACGCCCGCTTGAACTCTCCATCAGCAGCCGGTATCTTCCATCGGCCGATTGTATGGTTTTTCGGTGTGATATGCGTCGAGAGGATCATGCTCAGCCACTACGACGAAAAGAGCCGGCTCAGGCAGATCATGGGAGACGCCCGAGAGAATTGGACCAATATTCTAAGTGCCGCCGAGGCCTCGCAAGAACAGTCGGCAAAAATATCTAAGTTGCTGGATGATCCCGAGCTCCCATTGGGAAATGAAGACGGAAGTTTCGTGGTTTTCGGGTCGTTGGCGAGGCAGGAGTGGACACGTGGCAGCGATGTTGATTGGACCCTTTTAATCGACGGGCAGGCTGATCCAAACCACATCCATGCGGCACACAAGTTCCGGAAGCGCCTCGATTCAAATGGGTTCCCCCCTCCCGGAGCCGCAGGCGTCTTTGGCAATCTTTCGTTCAGCCACGAGATCATCCATCAAATCGGCGGCCAAAGCGACAGCAACCGCAACACCACCCAGAGAGTGCTCCTGCTCCTGGAATCGGCACCGTTGGGCACTCATGGCGAGGCGTTTGAGCGGGTAATCCGGCAAGTTTTAAATCGCTACCTCGCCGACGATCCAACCTACAGGAAGCTCCCGAGGTTTCTGCTTAACGACATTATCCGATTCTGGCGGACCGTCGCGGTGGATTTTGCAGGCAAACAGCGAGACCGTGGCGGAAAAGGGTGGGGATTGCGCAATGCAAAACTCAGGATGTCCCGAAAGCTGGTATTCACCGCCGGTATGCTTCAATGCTTCGGTGCCCAGTTGTCGGCATCCGCCAAGGGCGAGACGCCGGGCACCCGGCCCGTATTGGACTACCTGCTCGAGAGCGTGCGAACGACGCCGCTTGAGACCGTCGCAGCGGCGTGCACGGGTCTGGAAAAGGACGGCAACGCCATCGGGAAAACAATATTCTCCAATTACGACAAGTTTCTGGGGATTTTGAATGACGAGGAAAAAAGACGTTCGCTTGAAAATTTGGAAGCGGGTAAATCCACGGATGATCCAATATTTCGGGATATTCGCGATATTGGGG
>JAJZNY010000228.1 GCA_021852245.1 Planctomycetota bacterium
ATGGCCCCCGCCGCCAGGGCGGCGCCGGAGGTGAGCATGGCACGACGATTGATTTTTTCACTCATGGTTTTACTCCTTGAATTAGCTTGGCTTTAGGTGCCCGAGTTGATCGCTTTTTTAACATCCGCGCCGGCAGTCTGCCACCGACTTCATCTGCGAGTTTGGCGCGATTCATCCAATAGCTCTCCAGCGCTTGGATATAACGTCGGGCCGTGTTGATTTCATCGATCTTGGCCTGCATCAGCAGAAAGCCACTGTCAAACATGCCGTTGTAGGAACGTTGCGTCTCTGCGAGCATGCGTCGCCGAAGCGGCAACATGACACGCTGATAAAACTCAACCCTCCGCCGATCGGCACACACCGCCACCCACCGTGCCCGCACACGTGAGCGAATGTCAATCGCCAGCGCCTCATAATGTCGCCAGGCCGCCAGATAGCGGGCACGGGCCATCGCCTGCGATGGCTGCCCCTGACTGAAAATCGGCACAGGCACGGAAATGGCCGGTCCCAAGGTGCCACGGACGTCCGGATCACGCACATAATTCATTCCGATGGTAGCGCCCGGCAATATCCCCGCCCAGCCTGCGACGCGCACATCTACCCCGGCGGCTTGAAGCTCATGGCGGGCTGCCTTCAGCAGTAAACTCCGGCGTAAAGCCATGGCGGTTAATCCGTTGAAGGGGATACTGCGAATGGGAATAGGCAGACGATTGGGAAGACGGACATGCGCCTGCACCCCCCACAACCCCATGAGCCTGAACATCCGCTCGCGATCTTCAAGATAATTGGCCTTGTCCATCGCAAGTTGCAGTCGAATCTGTTCATACATGGCAAGCTGGCGATCGTACGTCAATGGCGGAATGTTACCTGCCTGCCTGAGTGTTTTTGCCAGATCGAGTGCGGCGGCCTCACCCGCTTTCACACTGGTTTCCAATTCGATGAGCTGCGAATCCCCAACGACCCGGTAGTACGCCTGACGTGTTCGCGTTGCGAGTTGGATCACCGACTGGCTGACCAACGACTTGGTAGCGGCGAACTGCGCCTCCGATTCCTTCTTTCGTGCCGGCAACAGAAGAATATCCGCAAAATCCTGCGCGACGCTCGCATCCCAACCATAATTCGGCGCCGCCGGAAACCGAAAATCGAAAGAAAGCACCGGATTGCTGATGACCCCGGCGCGAATCACCTGCGCCTCAGAAATGCCGAGTTGTTCATAACGCCCCTGAAGCGACGGATTATTCAGCAGCGCCACTTCCACCGCATCCGCCGGAGTGAGCGGATGAGCAAGCAGTCGAACAACGATTGCATGAAGCTTCATCTTCTGCCGACGATTTTGGGCCCAGATCACCTCGGTCTTCAGACGTTTCCGTGCTATCGCCGAGACAGATTTGAATCCGGCCTGGCGAGGCACGGTCGCGCAGCCACCAAGAATTCCGCCCACGAGCATTATTCCCGCGGAAGCTCCACGAACGAAATGTGTCGCGCTGTTACGCTTCATTGATTCTCCTCCGTACTCTTGGCCATGCCTTTCATGGCTCCCATGGGCATTTTCAAGCCGGGCATCCTCATGTCTGACCCGGATGACGCGGCCGGTGAATTTCGGGCTGCTGCGGGGGCACCGGGCAAGCCGACACCCGCCGTGATACTCGGCATCGCAATATCGCTGCCGGAACCCGATACATTCAGGAAATCTCCCCCTATGAATGGTTTACCGGCGGAGGCCGCCGGATTCGCCGGATTATCTCTTGCCGGCGGAGCGATGTTGGGTAATCGGGCGCACCCCGTTATCAGGAGCATCCCCACTGCCGTGGGAAACCACAAATTTTTCATGCCACTTGTCTCCAATGAGCAATTCAACTGACCAACCCGCGACGGTCAAAAATCGACATCCGAAAAGTCGCGGGGAGAAAGGCGTGCTATTTGGGTATGGATCAGATTCTCAGCGCGCAGTGCTGGCGCAGCAGGCTTTTACCGGTTTTAAGTTCGGCCAGATGACGATGTGAACATCTGGTCAAGCGTCTGGCGATTTTGTCGCAGGTCGCTTGCCGGGTTACGGGACGGTTAAGTCTGGCACCATGAGTCGAGTGAAAGCTAACCCGTGAGCCGCTGACAACACCCGAAAAGAGGCGATAAACACAGCAAAAGCAATTTGAACTCGGCCGATGTGCAAGGCAATTCTCGGATAAAACGGCGCATCGCGCGGCACAAATTCCGGTCGCCATCGTACATCGCGTGCCATGGTCGGCAGGAAAAGCAATTGCGGTGATTACGGTTCTGTGGCATGGGCAAAAAATGGGCGCAACGGCAACGACGATGATCAACCATGGAACGTATACAAATCGGAACCCGCCCATGGCCGAAGTCTAAACTCCCATAAAAAGCTGTCAACCCGCAAAACGACCTCTTTTCGCAATGGAAGTCCCTGCATTGATTACGCTGTTCACTGCAGCAGCCCGTCTCGCGCGTGTGCCGGTTTCAGTCTCGGGCGGAGCAGCAATACGCGATCTGGACCAACCAAGCAGCCGGGATAGGTCGGTAGTCAAACAAAATTGCCTTGTGGTTGCGGCTGATAAGCTACCGGGGTATCGTGGATGTTATGGATTTGCGGAATTTACTGCTACCCGGTGGAATCGGGCTCAGCAGAATCAAGGTTTATGAACAAGCGGGGCCGGACGGGGTTATTGGCGGCGGAGCACACTTTCATAGCGTAAGTGCCGAATCCTACTATGTCATTTCTGGACACGGGAAACTCGAACTGCTTTCCTATCAAGGCTTCGAGGTCTTGGATTTAGAACCAAACAAGCTGATTTATTTCCAGCCGGGGGTGATTCATCGGGTATGCAATCCCAATAAAAACCTGGTCATTCTGTCTATCATGCAGAACGGTGGAGTGGCCGAGCGCACAGATTTGTTTCTTACTTTTCCGATGGAGATCATTTCCGATGCGAGAGCCTATCAGCGTGCGATGCATTCCCGTGATATGAACGAAGCAATAGCTCGCCGGGATCTGTCCATCACTGGATACCGTATTCTTCGTGATGCCATGGAAAATGAACCTGCCAGAGGGCGAGAATTGCTTGAGCAGCTTTACCGACGAGCACAGGAACTCATGAAGGCAAAATTCAGTGGTTTGGAGTGGTTTATTAATAATTGCGTCGTTCCGGAGGCCAAGGCCGGTTATGACGCCATTGAATTTCTCCGCGATGGAAATACCGCCTATTTAGAACGTGCCGTTTGGGATCAAGCCAAACCTGAAACCCTTGAGGAATTTGACGGCATTACCGGAAGGATTATGCCGTATATTCGGACTGATTCCGCCTCTCCAAATCGCGAAGAAAAGCGAGCATCTGATTGAGATGTCATCCCGGTTGACCTCCTATTATGATGATAGTTTGGTGCTTCCATAACTGTCATTGCGGATTTATGGATTCGTGAAATGTCGCCCCTGTGGCGAGTTGCAGAAACAGGACGTAGCTTACA
Source organism: Planctomycetota bacterium (assembly GCA_021852245.1). The sequence goes on from JAJZNY010000228.1 coordinate 3,481, forward strand.
TGAGTAATCTCAATATCGTGGTCGTCGGTGCGACAGGCGCCGTAGGGGTCGAGTTTCTAGACTTACTCGCCCGTCGACATTTCTCCTTCGGATCTTTGCGCCTTCTGGCGTCGGCAAAATCAAGCGGACGGAAGATGAAGTGCGGCAATCGCGAGTTTACCGTTGAATCGCTGGATGAAAACAGTTTTCGCGGTGCACATATCGCCTTTTTTTCCGCCGGTGGCAGTATAAGCAAAAAATACGCCCCGATTGCCGCGGAATGTGGCTGCGTTGTAATCGACAACAGTTCAGCTTTCCGAATGGATCCGAATGTTCCATTGGTAATCCCCGAGATCAATCCGGAGGCGGCACTGAAACATCGGGGAATCATCGCCAACCCGAATTGTTCCACGATCATCGCACTCGTCCCACTGTGGCCGTTACACCGCCACAACCGGATACGGCGGATCATCGCCGCCACGTATCAGGCAGCCAGTGGAGGTGGTGCAGCCGCGATGCAGGAGCTGCTCGATGCTACAAAAGCATACCTGGAAGGTGGCGATCATAAACCTCAGGTACTCCCCCACCCCTACGCCTTCAATCTATTCAGCCATAACGCGGCGGTTGATCCTGTCTCGCTTTATAACGAAGAAGAATTGAAGATGGTGCGGGAAACCAAAAAAATATTTAATGATCCTGACATTCGTATATCCGCCACCTGCGTCCGGGTTCCTGTTCTCCGGGCACATTGCGAAGCACTCAATGTGGAATTCACCAACCCGGTTTCCCCCTCGGAGGTCAGGAATTGGTTGACCGATCAGCCGGGCGTGCGACTGGTGGATGATCCGCATCGGAATTACTTCCCCATGCCTCGCGAAGCGTCCGGTCAAAATGATGTTCTGGTCGGGCGCATCCGTCAGGATATGAGCGATCCATCCAATCGATCCATCGCGATGTTTGTTTCCGGCGATCAATTGCTCAAGGGGGCGGCACTTAACGGCATCCAGATCGCAGAACTGCTGGTCAAGAACGGTCTTGGTGCGGCGGCTGCCTGAATGCCGGAGCCGGTGAAACTGCAGCAGTATAAGCTGACCATCGCGTATGACGGGACGATTTACAGCGGCTGGCAGCGCCAGCGCGAACCGATTCTGACGGTTCAAGGCATTGTCGAAAAAAGCCTCTCCGAAATCCTCAACCGCAACATCGGCATTTCCGGAGCATCGCGCACCGATGCCGGGGTGCACGCGTGGGGGCAGGTTGCCGTCTTCCGAGCTGACATCCAGATACCCATTGATCGCTTTCGCATGGCGGTGAACAGCCGCTTGCCACACGATGTACTGATCCGGCGCATTGAACCTGTTGCGGATCATTTTGACGTAACAAGAGCGCGGTGTAAGCGTTACCGTTACGTTATCTGGCAGAGTAAGGATCGGCCGATATTCAACCGCCAATACATGTACCATTATTGGCAGGATGTTTCCATAGAGGCGATGCGGGCCGGCTGCCGATATTTTGTTGGCCGACACGATTTTGCCGCGTTTCGAGGTGGTGAGGACGAGCGGCAGACAACGGTAAGAACCATCTTTCACTGTGATATACATCGACGAGGCCCGATGATCATCATGAGTGTGGAAGGAGACGGCTTTTTATATCATATGGTGAGAAATATGGTAGGCACGCTGCTGGATATCGGCCGAGGTCGCATGGAGCCGTCCCAGATCGCACGAGCCATCGAGTCCGGTCGGCGTTCAGATGTTGGTCCGTGTGTGCCGGCGTCGGGCCTCTGCCTGATGTGGGTTCGCTACTCGGATGCGGAGTAGTTGGATTCGAAGGCTCTCGATGACGGAGTTCATGGATTGAAGATTGCACACGTCATCACCCGACTTATTGTGGGAGGGGCTCAGGAAAATACCCTTCTGAGTTGCGAGGGATTGCACGCCCGTGGCCATGAAGTGGTACTGATCACCGGCCCGAGTCCGGGACGCGAGGGTACGCTGATGGAGCGGGCGATGGCAGGCGGCTATCAGGTGATTCTGGAGCCAAATTTGGTGCGCAATCCGTCCCCCTATTGCGACTGGTCCGCTTTTTGTAGTCTTAAACGCCACGTTATCGCCATTAAACCCGATATCTGGCATACGCACTCAAGCAAAGCTGGCATCCTGGGCCGGGCCGCGGCGTTCGGACGAGGTCCGCGAGTGGTACACACCATTCACGGCCTTCCGTTTCATCCCTATCAGAATCGAGCGGTTTTTCATGCTTGGGCAGGTTTGGAACGCTGGGCGGCCCGGCGCTGCGATAAACTGGTCGTTGTCGCCGATGCAATGAGGCGGCAGGCGCTGGCACAGCACGTCGGCCAAAGCGACCAGTACGTCACCATTCGCAGCGGAATGGAGATTGAGAAATTCCGGTTCGATCCAACAGCACGGGAGTCGGTGCGGAAACGCTTTAATATTCCGGATTCCGCAATAGTGTTCGGCACCATCGCCCGACTGCAGCCCCTCAAAGGGCACGATGACATCTTGTCGGTCGTCCGTAATCTGATCAGAGATATCCCCGATATTCACTTTATGTGGGTCGGGGATGGGATATTTTTTGATCGATTCTCTGAGGCGATTGCCCAACATAATTGGCAGAAATACTTTACACTTACCGGCTTGGTGCCGCCGGAGGAGGTTGGACATTTGATTTCCGCCATGGACGTTCTGATTCATCCAAGCTATCGCGAAGGCCTGCCGCGCGCCGTCCCGCAGGCGATGCTGGCGGGACGGCCGACCATCACCTATGACTGTGACGGGGCCAACGAGATTTGCATCGACCGCAAGACCGGCGTACTGATTTCCCCTGGTGATCGAGAGGCACTGGAAGCGGCCGTGCGGCTTCTGGCAGGTGACATGAATTTGCGGACTGAATTGGGCAAAGCGGGACGAGACCTTGCGGAAAAAGAGTTCCGATCTAAGGATATGGTCGATCGGCTCGAAGCACTTTATCAGGATATGATCTCGGGGAGCAAAACAACGTGAAGATAAAAGGCATTCATAAACTCACGATGTTCATAGCGGTCGGCGGCCTGTGCGCCGGTGTCTCGGCAGGAAGCTCCCCGGGTGATTTGTTCAGCGAGCTTCGTAAGCCGTACAGTTCTACGCTCACCAACATCCGTCATCTTAACGATGCGATTGGTGCACTGCTTTTGAAAATGCCGAGCGTCTCACCTGACAGAATTTCGATTCGGTCTTTGA
>JAJZNY010000251.1 GCA_021852245.1 Planctomycetota bacterium
CGCACGAGCCGTACATCTTCAAATCGGAGAACCGGCGGAGTATCAGCCATGTTAATGATCGCGCATCCTCTTGAGATTCAATATCCGCTCACCAGACATGGTCCACACCGTGGGCCAGCCGTGCCGCACGCAGGGTGTTGCTCAGCAGCATGGCGACCGTAACGGGCCCGACACCGCCGGGAACGGGTGTAATCCAGCCGGCAACCTCGCGGGCGGAGTCGAAATCCACATCGCCCACAATTCGATTGATCCGCTTTCCTTCGGCGTCGACGTCGGCCCGGCGGTTGATGCCCACATCGATAATCACCGCTCCGGGCTTGATATCGCGCCCGCTGATCAGCCCCGGTCTTCCAACCGCCACCACCAGAATGTCCGCCCGACGGCAGTGGGACGTAACATCACGCGTGTCGATGTGGCACAGGGTTACCGTGGCGCCGCGCTCGGTGAGGAGAAGCGAAATCGGACGGCCGGCGATCCGGCTTGCTCCCACGACGCAGGCCTCCGCGCCGCGCAGCGGTACGCCGGTGCTCTCGATGAGTCCCACCGCCGCTGATGCCGTGCAGGGAGAGATAATCGGATGCCCGTAGAGCAGGTGGCCGATGTTCGCAGGATTTACCCCCTCCACATCCTTGATGACATCAATGGCATATTGCGCCTGCTGGGCGTTGAGCGTCGGCGGCAGCGGCAGATGCAGCATGATGCCGGTCACGAGCGGATCTTCCGCCAGCCGATGCAGTTGTCGATGCAGTTCTTCCTGCCCGGTGTCACCGGGCAGTTCCAAGAGACGATATTCAATTCCTACCTCACCGCAGGTTTTAGCCTGATTTGCGGCATAAACCCGCGCCGCCTCAGCCCCGCCCACCAGGACGGCCGTGAGGCTTACCTTTTTACCCTGCTCTCTCAACAGTTCGACGCCGGACCGGACGCGCTGACGTATTTCAGCCGCATAAGCTTTTCCGTCGATGAGTCGTGCGGGGGTTATATTCATTATCTTAATCGAGGCTCCTCGCAATTAAGGTGGAGATTATAGAGGCAATGTTCTCAACGCGCAATAACCAGCCTTGCCATCGCCGCCCTTCACCGCGCCAAGTGCCTCAAGCTCTTGAATCACCCAACCAGCCCGCCGGTATCTGATGCGAATGATTGCTATGATATGAGGGTGTCTGAAAGGAGATGGAACATATGAAATCGCGCCTGATAAGTCTGGCCATGATGGCAATGGTGGGGTGTACCTCGGCCCAATACGCTTCGCCGGCTGTCGGTGCGGTCCCTGCGCCGGGAAACGCGGTTGTTGCATCGAGGCGGCAGAATGTCACCTTTATGCCGCAGGGTACAAGATGGTTGATCGCGCTGAATTTCAGTGGTACCGGCACTCTGGCAGCGAAGCAAAACAGCTTTTTTGCCGTCACGGTTGAAAACCGTCCCTGGTTTCGTCACATGCAACAGGAAATTCAGCGGACACTGGGCGTTAACGCGACGAAACAAATTCGCAGCCTGTGGGCCTTTGGCGCAGCTCAGGGGCGCAGATCGGGATCGTTTATTCTGGACACCACCGTCCCGGCGAAGACGATCACCGATCAACTCAGAAAAAGCTCGGCGACATCGCTCGATTCGTATGACGGGGTTAATATTTTTCGGGTTAAAAACACCTTCGGCCCCCCGCACCACCGCCACGTGGGCAAACTCTTTCTGGCCGTGGTCGATCCGGGGATCGTCGTGGGATCGATGAGCGAAAAACTTCTTGAGCAGTCGCTGGATGCCCACCTCGGAATCAAAAAATGCCTGTCACTGAAAAGTCATCTCTTCGACGGTCAGACACCCCGACAGATATTCTATTTTTCGTTTGTGCACCTTCAGCAGGCAATCGACGCGGCACAAAATCCGCTGAGTGTACCGCCGCAGGTGCGAGCCATCAGAGCAGTCCACCTGATGGCGGTATCGGGACCCAAGGCAGTGGAAATGCATGGTGATCTGCAGATGCTCAGTGCAAAAGCGGCGAATCGATCGGCCGCCCAATTAAAGCTCCTGAAGAAAATGGCGTATCACGCCAATACGGGAGCCAATGCCACAGACCGCCAGATGGTTCTCGCCGGGATTATCGAACGTCTCAAACTCAGCACTCAAAATGACCGGGTGATCATCGAGTGGCGAATGCCCTATGCACTTCTGCGTCATCTGGCACCACCGCATCACTGATGCCCGGTTACCGCATGAATGTCTCGCGTATTCTGATATACTCTTTGGATATGGAAACGCAGACTCTGGCAGATTCGTTACCGATTTCGATAGCTGATCCGATCAACGCGCGCATACTGGCGATTTCAGAAGATCGGATTACCGGATTTTCCGCCGACCCCATCGGCGAAATTTCGATGCAATCCGGCGTGGACCCCGACACCGTCATCGCACGGATCCGGGCCATGCTTCAGGCGGGGGTGATTCGTCGCGTCCGGCAGACCCTGCTGGCAACGAGCCTCGCGGATGGGGCTCTGGTGGCGTGGAAGGTTCCGGCAGAAAAGCTCAATCATGCCTTTGACTTCATGTTTCGGGAGGACCCGTTCTCCGGACATGTCGTCATTCGGTCTACCGACGGAAATACCACCGGTTCAGCCTATCGGCTCTGGACGACGCTTAAAGTGCCCCAGGGATATTCCATTGAGCGACATTGCCGGGAACTGCTCAAACTTGTCGGTGCGGAAACTTTTCTCACGATGCCCGCCAAATGTCTCTTCACACTGGGGGTCGGGCATGTCCGGCGCCGCCAGATTGAGCCCGGCAGCATGTCGGATGAGCCCGCCGACGTGACTTCAACGGATGTGGTGACACTCTCTCCGGAGCAGTGGGCGGTACTCGTGGTGCTCAAGCGTGAATTTACCGCCGCGGAACTGCAGCGGGATTTATGGTCGCCGCGTGCGGCCGAGGCCGGTTTTTCAAAGCAAGATTTTCTGCGAATTGCGGGAGAACTCTCCGCCAAAGGGGTGATCGGTCGATTTTCAACCTTTCTGGAGCATGTCAAGCCACTGACCACCGGAGAAAAAGTCACCCAATACAACGCCCTGTATCATTGGGCGGTGGAGCCGGGCAGGGAGTTGGATGCCGGTCGGCAGGTGGGGCGGTTTCATATCATGACCCACGCGTATTGGCGTGAAGGCGGGCCGGAATTCGGAAATGTCAACATCATGGGTGTGGCCCATGGCCGGGATAAGCAACTCCTGCTGGAGCATAAAAAAGCGATTGATGCCCACCTTGAAAAATCCGGAATTCAAGTTTCTTACACCAACGTGTTCTGGGGCGGCCGCAGTGAGATCAAACCCAGCGAGTTTGTTCCGGTTGAATATGAGCGCTGGTGCCGAAAATGGAATATCAATCCCGATTCCATGCGTAAGGCGTAAAAGGTTGCCCGGTTGCGGAAGGAAAAAATAGGAATGACAAATAAAAATATATTGAATAATGCTTCAGATGACGGCCAGCCCGTCGAGCCGTTCGATATTGACAAGGCCGTCACCGACGCGATGGCCGGACTGACGATGGATGATCTGCTCTCCCGGGTCAGCGGGGCCGATCCGGTCGCCGAGCCGGATCAGTCGCGCCCGGTGCGCGGCGGTCGTCCGGCCGGTGGGGCGGAGACGCAGGGTGGAGATCATCGGATACGCAAAGGTGTGATCGCCGCCATACGCGGCGGAAATGTGTTTGTGGATCTGGGTGGAAAATCGCAGGGGGTCTGTCCGTTGGAACAGTTCGCCCCGGCGGATCTCAATAAGCCGGAAGAAGCCGTGCATGTCGGCGAAGAGCACGAATTCGTCTATGCCGGTTACAACGCGGCCGAGGGTCTTGTCCTGCTCGCCCGTCGCGGATCGGTCAACCATGGCGGCTGGGATGATCTGCACCCCGGTGATGTGGTGGAGGGGCAGGTGACCGGCGTCAATAAGGGAGGGCTGGAGATTAAAATTAATAATCTCCGCGCCTTCATGCCGGCCGGGCAGGTGGACGTGAAATTCATGCCGGATCTGGCCGTCTTTGCCGGTGAGCGGATGAAGTGCGAAGTGGTGGAAGTCGATCGAGCCGACAAACGGCTGATCGTCAGCCGCCGCAAGCTGCTCGAAGCGGAATTGGAGGTCAAACGGGCGGAGTTGTGGTCGCGTCTGGCCACCGGTCAGATTGTCTCCGGTACCGTGACACGGATCATGCCCTTTGGCGCCTTTGTCGATCTGGGCGGAGCCGAGGGACTCATTCACGTTTCAGCCATGAGCCACGGACACGTGAGCGATCCAAGCAAGATTGTGCAGGTGGGGGATACCGTTGAGGTGATGGTGCAGTCGCTGGATGCGGAAAAACAGCGCATTGCGCTTGATCTCCGCTATCGCATTGCTGATCCATGGCAGGATGCTCCCGATCGATATCCGGTGGGTTCAACGGTGGAAGGTGTGGTGACCCGCGTGGTGGATTTCGGCGCGTTTGTCGAAATCGAACCCGGGCTTGAGGGGCTGGTACACATTTCCGAACTCTCCAATCGCCGGATCGGCCATGCACGGGATGCGGTGTCGGCAGGCGATCACATCAAGGCGAAGGTACTCAGCGTGGACTTGGGCAAAAAACGGATCAGTCTTTCAATCAGCCAGGCGGCAGCGTCGGGTGATTCCAAGCCCACCACCGATGCAAGCCGAGATGCTGTTCCCGAGGCGGTAACCCGTAAAGTTTCGACCGCGACTGCGGACCAATCGGCCGGTCGATCGCGTCCGCTCAAAGGGGGACTATAGCATCGTCTGGGCAGAGGATTGGGGCTTGTTTGTCGGTGTGCCTGAAAAAAGGGGGTTCTGCTTGACAAACATTGTGAAAAATAGTACAAAGTCGGAAAGTGAGAGCGCCGGGCAAAGCGGCAGTGGAAGCGGTGCCCAATCGGGGCGGGAATCGGATTCAGGTAATACTCCCCCGAGCGGGGGGGCATTGGGGCGGTTGGAAGCGCATGTCGAAAAAAAAAGTCAGGAGCAGGGATTTACCGGATGGCGGCGGCTGGCGGGAATGGGATTTGAGTTTTTCGGTATTGTGCTGATGTGCGCATTGATCGGAATGTGGCTTGATCAAAAATTCAAGCTCGGCGGTATGGGTGCATTGGGCGGTGTTGTCGTCGGAGTGGTAGGCGGGGCTTACCTGCAGATCCGAACCATCCTGCAGAATGATAAGAAATAGGTTTTCAGCGTGGCGCAAGGAAACGAAACCAAGGTCTTTTCTTCCGCATACCTGCGATTAAGTCTGCTTTTTTGTCCGGTGGTGCTCGTGGTGCTGGGCGCCGGCATCGGAGCGGTGGGAGCGGTCATCCTGAGCCGACCGGTTCATCCGTTGGAGCTGAGTGTTGCGGCCCTTATCAGCATTGCCGTCGGAGTGCTCGCGGTATTACCGATGGTGATCATGATTCGGGGAGGTGGTCTGGTGCTGCTCCGGTGCGCAACGATGGCCAACATGGCGCGGCTGGTTGGCATTGCGATTGGAGGAGTGGCGGCGGTGTTATTACTGCCTAAGGACGCCCACAAGATGGTTTTGATCCTGTGGCTCATTGCGTTCTACTTTCTGCTTCTGATCGGGGAAAGCATTGTTTCATCGTGGGTCATGAAGCATTCGCGCCTATAATGGTGGTCCACGCATGGTGGTTGCGGCGATCGGCGTTTGACGCTGCACGTTTATTGGGTTAAAACCTCAAACCCTGCGTGTTTGAGGGCGGCTCTGGCGGGTCGCACCTGACCCAGGGGAAAATTGTAATTCGAGTGGTTATGATCTCCGGTTGTCTTACCGAAGTTTGCAGGATGCCTTTAGCGGCCGTTGATGTGCTCAATGGAACCGTACCGCATAAGATTTTTCCACAGCCTCTCTTTGATTTATTCGGTCAGAAAACCTATTTCACCAGCCACATCCTGATGCTGCTTCTTTCGGCCGGATTGATGCTGGCCATCTTCCCCTACATGGCCCGCAAACTGCAATCCGATCCGGTTCCCACTGGCGCCCGAAACTTTCTCGAAGCGATGCTGGTGTTTCTGAAAAAGGAAACATTCGATCCGATGCTGGGGAAATGGTCGGATGTATTTACGCCCTATCTCTGGACGGCATTTTTCTTCATTCTATTTGCGAATCTCTTCGGCATGTTGCCGGTCGATGAAGTGGTGGAGATCATCAACCGCGCCTTCGGAATTCATATTCCGCAGTTCTGGGGCGGCGCAACCGGTGATCTGACCGTCACCGCCACTTTAGCCCTCTGCACGTTTCTCACCGTGCATGTCACCGGTATCGGAGAATTTATCCGCAATGCCCGCCGTCCCGCCCACGCCCGGCATGGCGCCGAGCACGGACATGGGCATGAACATCATGGCAGTCCTGCCGCGGCGGATGATTCCGCACCCAAGCGGGCTCTGCCGGTGGCGATTGTATTGGGCGTGGGAAAATATTTTGCCCATCTGGTTCCGCCGGGTGTGCCGATTTTTCTCTGGCCGCTGATGTTCATCCTTGAATTGATGGGAACTTTTGTCAAACCCCTGGCCCTGTGTATGCGACTCTTTGCCGTGATGATGTCGGGCCCGCTGGTGGTGGCCGTTCTGGTCAGCATCATCTTTGCGCTGGGGGGCATTCTCGTGCGGGGAATTGCCGGCGTGCCGGTGATCCTCTTCGGAACGGCATTTGAAGCGTTGCACCTTCTGGAGGCGT
>JAJZNY010000237.1 GCA_021852245.1 Planctomycetota bacterium
CCTTATCGACGCGCCCGAATGCCAGGCCATTGTCGAAGAACATCGCCGCATTCTGCGTCATTGGGAAGCCATCTTGATCCCCGGTCTGCATTACGATCGTAATTGAACCGCAATTGGATGACGCCCCCGCGCCTGGTTAGGGATATGGTCGTCGGTCATACGGTATACGTTGCCGGAGTATGTATCTGGGTCAATACGATGCTGGGAGTGATGACACACTGGGACACATTCTCCATGCTGCCGTATCGGCATCGGTACGGGGCAGAGCCGTGACGGCCAGGTTGTGACTTGGCACTTTGTGTTCAACGGAAACCCTCCCGTTACAGAGGCGAAATAAACTTGCGTTCCAGCGGTGTAATGTCAGGTGCAGAACCAAGGTTAAATTTCAGCTATTACGGTTGCAGCAGGCATTCCCCCAGATGACAGCGTGGATGTCCGTGGGGGCCTCTTATAGATCGCCATCTTCTCAATATTGGTTTGTTTTGGTCGCCTTGCTTTCCGCCTGGTGTCTTTCAACCACTGCATCAGCGGCAACTACTATTTTTCCCCACACCAGAGGATCGTAAACGTGCGGCGAAGGACAGTGGGAGTGGGTGTAGCTTGGTGGGGATGATTTTCGATGGCAGCTGGGGTTCGCGAGCCGCGGGCGTCGATTGCGGTGCGTGGGCGGAAATTTTAATTGATTGCTTCCATCCACAACATTTGACAGTAGTCCGTATGAGTCAGAACGGAATCCCCTTGCCAACCCCTTATGACAGGTCCTCCATCAACCTACCCAACCGTCGGTTCAAATCTCGATCACCCAAATCACACCCGCACCACTCTACGTCAAGTTGACCGGTCATACGCCGAAAAACATTGACAACAGCACAAAAAGAAAAGACATTCTCCAAGAGAGTTTTGAGCCACGATCAGCCCGAACCGGTTACCGACAGCCTCTCTTGGCCATCGGTAGGAATTTGCCGCCGCGTCTCAAGAGAAAATATTTTTACCTGCGAGCCGCGTTTTACGGATCAAATGATATCGACCGCAGGCGCGTCTGACTTTGTCCACGCCGGATGACCACTTTGGATCAGCCGACCGTTTGCTTCGTCCCAATGAAGGTGTGTGATGTCATATATGCCATCCTCATACTGGTAAGTTTCGCCGTCGTCCTGATAGATATCTATATCCGCATCGGCTCCCCGGTATACCCGTATGGACGCAATCTTCTGGGGTTGTTGTGTGTCAAGTATAGCGCTTCCAAACGGAACAATCGACCCAGCGCGAACAAAGAGAGGAATGACGTCGATGGGTGCGGCCGCATCGATGATTTGCCCACCGTGCAGCCGTTCATTGGTCCAGAAGTTATACCAGTCGCAGCCTGACGGCAGATAAACGGGACGGCTCGTGGCCCCCTGTTGCGTCACCGGCGCAACCATAAATGCAGGCCCGAACATATGTTGATCAGAAATATTACTCACGTTCGGGTCAGCAGGAAAGTCCATCCATAAGGCTCGCATGTATGGAGCTCCGGTGCGATACGTTTTGTAGGCAAGGGAATAGGTGTACGGCAGTAATTGGTATCGAAAGCGAAGATATTTTTCAAGGATCGGCGTCGCTTCCTTACCAAAGGCCCAAACCTCGTTGTGTTTTCTCTCACCATGTACTCGCGTCACGGGTTGAAATACACCCCACTGAAACCACCTCACGAATAGTTCGGGGTAATCCGAATAGGCGCCAACGGTACGTTTTGCCCCGTCCGGGCTGACCAGCGGCTTATGAGGGGGACGATAATAGGCATGATTCGGTGGTCGCATAAACCCGCCGATGTCCGTACTCCAATAAGGCATGCCGCTGGCCGTAAAGTTCAAGCCGGCGGTGATCGATCGTCGAAGCATGTCCCATGTGTCGAAGATATCGCTCGACCAGAATAATGTTCCATGCCGCTGAGCACCGAGATAGGCGGCTCGCGCCAAAATTAATACCCGTCGACTCTTGCCATAATCACGCCGAAAGCCGTCATAGATCGCACCCGTCTCAAACAACGGGTACACATTAAAGTACCGGTTACCCGCACCCACATACAAAAATTGATGCTCGGGGCTGGTATCCGGCTCGGTTTCATCCAGCCAGATGTAACTGAAACCGTCTTTCTTTACATAGTTATTGCGAATAGTGTCCCAAAACCATCTGCCCGCGTGCGGATTGGTCGCATCAAGGTTCGGCCCGGTCTGATCTCGGGCCCACCCAAAATAGGGGCTGCCGTCCGCTTTTTGGATAAACCAGCCTTTCGCCTTGAGCAACTTGTAATATCTTGAAAACGTCGCAAAATGGGGCCAGACACTTATCATCGTCTTGATACCCATGCGACCAAGCTCGCGATTCATAGCCGCCGGGTGAGGCCACCGCGATGGATCCAGATCGATATTTCCCATGACGGTGAAATTCAGAAAGTCCACCACCAACACATCAAGTGGAAGATTTCTTTCCCGGTATCCCTTGGCCACATCGATCAATTCTTTCTGCGTTGGATAGATGCACTTACTTTGTATATAGCCGTAGGCACCCTTTGGCAGCATGTGCGTAATACCCGTCAGGTGTCGGTATCCCGTGTATATCTCATCGACCTTATCACTTTGGATTACAAAAAACGAAATCGCGTCTCCAACCTCAGACCGCCATTCATTGTTTTCGTTAATGGCCATCTTGATCGTGGTCTTCGACGCATTATCCCAGATGAATCCATAGCCTCGGCTCGAGACCATAAACGGAACCCCGACCCGCTCTCCACCCATCGCCCCGTAGTTGTGCCAGCATTTGATCAGTTGATCGCGTAAATCCAGATTGCCCAACTGATGCTGCCCCAACCCGTAATAGTGTTCGTCCGATGGCGAGTCAAAGGTGGCGGATATCCGGTAGCCGGGATCAAGCTTCCTATGAGCTTCCGTGATGTTCTCACCGGAATAGGGGCTATTTTTATACATCGACCACTTCCACAACGTCAGAAGCGTCTTGCCTTCCGGAGTCTCGATGGTGACGACATCAAAGCGGAGATTATTATTGATTACAGGCTTTCGCGGCGGCCGAAGCTTATCTCTCACCTGCTGGTAGACGGGATCACGCGGCATAAGAGTCGGTGGCGGTGGAGATCCCGGCGAAACACGCACCACCAGACCGGCCGATCCCAGAATATCAAATCCGTCTGAACCTCTGCTGTGGCTCCAGCCGTTGCCGGAAGGCTTGGCAATCAACCCGTACCCCGGTTTGGCCAGAGCACCAGCTCTATTTAAGCTCAACGTGATTCGCACGATGTTGGCGGCGTATGGCTCCACCAGGATGGTCGCGTTGCCGCGGGTCAGGACAAACCGTCCATTCTGATGCTGATAACCCTTTTCAATATCCCTTGGTTCAACCTTGGTGCCCGCGGCAAAACCGAGGGGTGCAACGGCGTAAACGGATGCCGCGGCAATCCCCCATATCGCTTCGCGACGTGTAACTGAGACATCTGGGCCGCTGAGAGAAGTTTTCGATGGTATCAGTTTCATTTCTGCAATACCTCCATGAACAAACTCCCAACATACATCATCTACGGCATCAATCTGCGCGCAACACCCGCATTCCAACTGCACCCAAAAGTACCGCGCCGCGATGCCACCTCTTTCGCTAACCGACGTTACCGGTTCGCATGCGCGCCGCCGTGGGCTTTGCAAAACGCCTGAGCCTCTTTGAGCCTCCGGGCGATGTCTGCATTCTCAAGAGCTATCATGAACATATGGCGTTCGTAGCCGTTCAATACCGTTGGCGATTGGCTCCGACGGCCGGTATAAGCGTGATAGAGTTGGTTCATCGTCCAATGGTCACTACGCTGGATCGCCAGCGGCAGATTCGCCACACCTGTTGTTACAACATTACCCATCGGATTTCTCGCCCAGGCGTAGCGATACGCAACAGGATCCGGAACAAATGGGCTTGAGAGGACAATCACGTTCAACTGATCGCCTCGGCGATTTGGATTTTTTCCGTATACAGCTTTGGCCGGATAGAACTTGCGGTTGTGGCCGGCGATGGCAAAACCATGAAATGTGCCGGCATGATTGTGATAGGGGGTGACGTCCTGAGTCAGCGTCAGAATAATTTCGTTGCCAGCGATCTTCATGCTTTTGATCATCGGGGGGAGCCATGGAATCTGCCGACTGTAGCCGTACTGCGTCGCCAGAGCCCAGCGTGCGATACGCAATCCCGCCGGTATTTTAATCTGCGGATGGTACCAATTCATACGGAAATCGAAGGTGCTGCAGAAGCCTATATTTTTGTCACCCGCTTTGCGCATCTTGACAAATGTGCGATACTGCGCCAATCGGACGTAGCAGCCGTTATCGGCCAGACCTTCCAAGAAATGTTTATTGGTTTGCGGTGCACCATCCGTGCACAGTGACAGAATGCCGAACGGCAGATCCGGCGAATCAAATGCTTTGCGCCAGGCTGCAATCATCTTCGGGAAGATCTGTTCATACATCTCTCCACCGGTCGTTCTGTTACCCAACGAATTATTAAAGCCCTGGTGCCAGATGACGCCTTTGACTCTCAGCCCTGTCAACGGGGCCAACATTCCGTCGTAGCAGGTGCCCGGACGGTTGAAATCCTTGGCCGGCCCGGGTTGTAGAGTGGTAGGCGGATGTCCCGGCTTCGCCTTACCTATTTTGACGCGGTAATCGTAAAACTTGATACGCCGCTCAAGATCAGCTTGGGGATTGTAGTCCGCGATTTTCGTCTTCCATTTCTGCAACATCGTCTCAACGGGCGCCGTATGAATACTTTTGAGTACGGCCATGGGCGTCCAGGTTTGCAGTGTCGTTCCACCGCGTGAAACGTTGATGACTCCGATGGGAACGTGCGTGGTCATGTATATCTGCCTTGCAAATATGAAGGCGATGGCCGAAAAGGACGTTACCGATCTCGGTGTGCACACACGCCAGAACCCCCGACGATAGTGGCGGCCCCACCAGTGACTCCATTGCTCAATTTCCGGAAAATTTTTAACCGGCTTGGTCGTATTGTTTTCAGGGATGGTCAAGAGACGGATATTCTTGAAATTGGCTGCCTCGACCGCCAAATCCCCGTTGTGTACCCCCTGAATTGGAAAATCCATGTTACTCTGTCCCCCCGCAACCCACACATCTCCAATAAGTATGTTGTCCAGCGTGATGGTTTTGCCGTCACCTTGGATGACCATGGTTCTTGGCTTGTCGCTCGCGGTCATGGTCGGAAACGTGACCTTCCAAGATCGGTCGGCCCCAGCCCTATCTGATCGCTTGAGCCCGGCAAAGTTTATCGTTATCTTGTGCCCAGGCGGCGCCCATCCCCATATGGCAATCGGTTTACCGCGTTGCAGCACCATGTTGGACTGAAACAGGTTGTCCACGCAAAGCCCGTTGCTCATGGCGGGTACATAAATAACATCCTTACCACGAGGCAAATTCTCGGCTCTTACTCCGGCCCATGCTCCAGTCAGTATGATCACGAGCATGCTGGCCCGTACGTACAAACCTGTCGTCTTACGCATCATCAAATCCTTTCTACTGCCGCCTTCAAACGTAATGCTTTCAGCTATACATGATTGGACTGCGGCTTCAAGTCAGCCACGTCATCCTGATGAAATCAATTTACACCATCGGTATACGAACACGTACAAGCAAAAACAGTCTGACATCATCTCGACAACACCACAGCTTTCAGCCGTCTGAGATTTCAAAAAAAAGAGAGGGCGCGCGAAACATGATGCCAACGGCCCTGATCTCTCACGAATAATGAACAAGTTCATCCATATCGACAGCTGCCGCCATTCATCTCAACCCCGAGTTAGAGAAATCCACCGTACGAAACCGGCCCGGGATCGCGGGGCACTGGACGCGTCGTCTTGTGCTGCGATAGTCGAACGCAGTCCCAACTATCCCAGAGGCGTAAGCTCGAAGTACTTGATCGTAGCTGAGAAAAAGTTAGTGGACGCGTTAAATTTGATAACGTTAGGCCCCTTCTTCAAGGTGATATCAACCGGCTTTGTTTTTTGCCATTCTCCATCGGTCCACTGCATCGTCATTGGCGTCGGGCGGGCAGAGTGATTGACTGTGACCGCTAAAAGTCCGGTCGGCTTAAGAACAACGATTTTTGCGGTCAAGGCATACTTGCCCGCATGAGGGGCCTGAACAACATAGGTAAGTGTTGGTGCCGGGTTGACATCGCTTTGTTTCGTCCACGGATGGACATGTCGGTAATAATGAAGTTGCAGACCGCCGAGATAACTTTTAACAAAAACAGCACCCCGAATGTTCGTTTTTGGCTTAGAGCAGGCAGCCACAGGAATATGGATGTCTCCCTGCTGATCAACCGAAATCTTATACGCGGATGGTGGGACGGGTTGCGCCTCAACCTTCTCGGCAAGGGTTGGACCATACTTCGCCATCAGCTTTTTATAGTAATGGACGCAGGTCGGCTGCAATAGGTTCTGGAAATGATTGGGGCCGTATTTGTTCAAGGTCGCGACCGGTGCATGGGAGGCGGCAACAATGGCCCGCTCTTCGCAGTCGGCCAAGGCGTACCAAAAACCGCCGGTACCGGGCACCATCCCATTCGGAGCCTTTTCGCCAAGTGCTGCACCAATCCATTGTAATCGCAGTGCCTTCA
>JAJZNY010000004.1 GCA_021852245.1 Planctomycetota bacterium
GCCCGAATGCCAGGCCATTGTCGAAGAACATCGCCGCATTCTGCGTCATTGGGAAGCCATCTTGATCCCCGGTCTGCATTACGATCGTAATTGAACCGCAACTCGATGACGCCCCCGCGCCTGGTTACGGATATGGTCGTCGGTCATACGGTATACGTTGCCGGAGTATGCATCTGGGGCAATACGATGCTGGGAGTGATGACACACTGGGACACATTCTCCATGCTGCCGTATCGGCATCGGTACGGGGCAGAGCCGTGACGGCCAGGTTGTGACTTGGCACTTTGTGTTCAACGGAAACCCTCCCGTTACAGAGGCGAAATAAACTTGCGTTCCAGCGGTGTAATGTCAGGTGCAGAACCAAGGTTAAATTTCAGCTACTACGGTTGCAGCAGGCATTCCCCCAGATGACAGCGTGGATGTCCGTGGGGGCCTCTTATAGATCGCCATCTTCTTAATATTGGTTTGTTTTGGTCGCCTTACTTTCCGCCTGGTGTCTTTCAACCACTGCATCAGCGGCAACTACTATTTTTCCCCACACCAGAGGATCGTAAACGTGCGGCGAAGGACACTGGGAGTGGGTGTAGCTTGGTGGGGATGATTTTCAATGGCAGCCGGGGTTCGCGAGCCGCGGGCGTCGATTGCGGTGCGTGGGCGGAAATTTTAATTGATTGCTTCCATCCACAACATTTGACAGTAGTCTGTATGAGTCAGAACGGAATCCCCTTGCCAACCCCTTATGACAGGTCCTCCATCAACCTACCCAACCGTCGGTTCAACTCTCGATCACCCAAATCACACCCGCACCACTCTACGTCAAGTTGACCGGTCATGCGCCGAAAAACATTGACAACAGCACGAAAGGAAAAGACATTCACCAAGAGATTTTTGAGCCACGATCAGCCCGAACCGGTTACCGACAGCCTCTCTTGGCCATCGGTAGGAATTTGCCGCCGCGCCTCAAGAGAAAATAGTTTTACCTGCGAGCCGCGTTTTACGGATCAAATGATATCAACCGCAGGCGCGTCTGACTTTGTCCACGCCGGATGACCACTTTGGATCAGCCGACCGTTTGCGTCGTCCCAATGAAGGTGTGTGATGTCATATATGCCATCCTCATACTGGTAAGTTTCGCCGTCGTCCTGATAGATATCTATATCCGCATCGGCTCCCCGGTATACCCGTATGGACGCAATCTTCTGGGGTTGTTGTGTGTCAAGTATAGCGCTTCCAAACGGAACAATCGACCCAGCGCGAACAAAGAGAGGAATGACGTCGATGGGTGCGGCCGCATCGATGATTTGCCCACCGTGCAGCCGTTCATTGGTCCAGAAGTTATACCAGTCGCAGCCTGACGGCAGATAAACGGGACGGCTCGTGGCCCCCTGTTGCGTCACCGGCGCAACCATAAATGCAGGCCCGAACATATGTTGATCAGAAATATTACTCACGTTCGGGTCAGCAGGAAAGTCCATCCATAAGGCTCGCATGTATGGAGCTCCGGTGCGATACGTTTTGTAGGCAAGGGAATAGGTGTACGGCAGTAATTGGTATCGAAAGCGAAGATATTTTTCAAGGATCGGCGTCGCTTCCTTACCAAAGGCCCAAACCTCGTTGTGTTTTCTCTCACCATGTACTCGCGTCACGGGTTGAAATACACCCCACTGAAACCACCTCACGAATAGTTCGGGGTAATCCGAATAGGCGCCAACGGTACGTTTTGCCCCGTCCGGGCTGACCAGCGGCTTATAAGGGGGACGATAATAGGCATGATTCGGCGGTCGCATAAACCCGCCGACGTCCGTACTCCAATAAGGCATGCCGCTGGCCGTAAAGTTCAAACCGGCGGTGATCGATCGTCGAAGCATGTCCCATGTGTCGAAGATATCGCTCGACCAGAATAATGTTCCATGCCGCTGAGCACCGAGATAGGCGGCTCGCGCCAAAATTAATACCCGTCGACTCTTACCATAATCACGCCGAAAGCCGTCATAAATTGCTCCCGTCTCAAACAACGGATAAACATTAAAGTACCGGTTACCCGCACCCACATACAAAAATTGATGCTCGGGGCTGGTATCCGGCTCGGTTTCATCCAGCCAGATGTAACTGAAACCGTCTTTCTTTACATAGTTTTTACGAATAGTGTCCCAAAACCATCTGCCCGCGTGTGGATTGGTCGCATCAAGGTTCGGCCCGGTCTGATCTCGGGCCCACCCAAAATAGGGGCTGCCGTCCGCTTTTTGAATAAACCAGCCCTTCGCCTTGAGCAGTTTGTAATATCTTGAAAACGTCGCAAAATGGGGCCAGACACTTATCATCGTCTTGATACCCATGCGACCAAGCTCGCGATTCATCGCCGCCGGGTGAGGCCACCGCGATGGGTCCAGATCGATATTTCCCATGACGGTGAAATTCAGGAAGTCCACCACCAACACATCAAGTGGAAGATTTCTTTCCCGATATCCCTTGGCCACATCGATCAATTCTTTCTGCGTTGGATAGATGCACTTACTTTGTATGTAGCCGTAGGCACCCTTTGGCAGCATGTGCGTAACACCCGTCAGGTGTCGGTATCCCGTGTATATCTCATCGACCTTATCGCTGCGGATTACAAAAAATGAAATCGCGTCTCCAACCTCAGACCGCCATTCATTGTTTTCGTTAATTGCCATCTTGATCGTGGTCTTCGACGCATTATCCCAGATGAATCCATAGCCTCGGCTCGAGACCATAAACGGAACCCCGACTCGCTCTCCACCCATCGCCCCGTAGTTGTGCCAGCATTTGATCAGTTGATCGCGTAAATCCAGATTGCCCAACTGGTGCTGCCCCAACCCGTAATAGTGTTCGTCCGATGGCGAGTCAAAGGTGGCGGATATCCGGTAGCCGGGATCAAGCTTCCTATGAGCTTCCGTGATGTTCTCACCGGAATAGGGGCTATTTCTATACATGGACCACTTCCACAACGTCAGAAGCGTTTTCCCTTCCGGAGTCTCTATAGTGACCACATCAAAGCGGAGATTATTATTGATTACAGGCTTTCGCGGCGGCCGAAGCTTATCTCTCACCTGCTGGTAGACGGGATCACGCGGCATAAGAGTCGGTGGCGGTGGGGACCCCGGCGAAACACGCACCACCAGACCGGCCGATCGTATAACATCAAATCCGTCTGAACCTCTGCTGTGGCTCCAGCCGTTGCCGGAGGGCTTGGTAATCAACCCGTACCCCGGTTTGGCCAGAGCACCGTCTCTATTTAAGCTCAACGTGATTCGTACTATGTTGGCGGCGTATGGCTCCACCAGGATGGTCGCGTTGCCGCGTGTCAGGACAAACCGTCCATTCTGATGCTGATAACCCTTTTCAATATCCCTTGGTTCAACCTTGGTGCCCGCAGCAAAACTGAGGGGTGCAACGGCGTAAACGGATGCGGCGGCAATCCCCCATATCGCTTCGCGACGAGTAACCGAGACATCTGGGACACTGAAGGAAGTTTTAGATGGTATCAGTTTCACTTCTGCAATACCTCCATGAACAAACTCCCAACATACATCATCTACGGCATCAATCTGCGCGCAACACCCGCATTCCAACTGCACCCAAAAGTACCGTGCCGCGATGCCATCTCTTTCGCGAACCGACGTTACCGGTTCGCATGCGAGCTGTCGTGGGCTTTGCAAAACGCCTGAGCCTCTTTAAGTCTCCGGGCGATGTCTGCGTTCTCAAGAGCTATCATGAACACATGGCGTTCGTAGCCGTTCAATACCGTTGGCGATTGACTTCGGCGGCCGGTATAAGCGTGATAGAGTTGGTTCATCGTCCAGTGGTCACTGCGCTGAATCGCCAGCGGTAGATTCGCCACACCTGTTGTTACAACATTACCCATCGGATTTCTCGACCAGGCGTAGCGATACGCAACAGGTTCAGGCACAAATGGGCTTGAGAGGACAATCACATTCAACTGATCGCCCCGGCGATTTGGATTTTTTCCGTATACGGCTTTGGCCGGATAGAACTTGCGGTTGTGGCCGGCGATGGCAAAACCATGAAATGTGCCGGCATGATTGTGATAGGGGGTGACGTCCTGAGTCAGCGTCAGAATAATTTTGTTGCCAGCGATCTTCATACTTTTGATCATCGGGGGGAGCCATGGAATCTGCCGACTGTAGCCGTACTGTGTCGCCAGAGCCCAGCGTGCGATACGCAATCCCGCCGGTATTTTGATCTGCGGATGGTACCAATTCATACGGAAATCGAAGGTGCTGCAGAAGCCTATATTTTTGTCACCCTCTTTGCGCATCTTGAGAAATGTACGATATTGCGCCCATCGGACGTAGCAGCCGTTATCGGCCAGACCTTCCAAGAAATGTTTATTGGTTTGCGGCGCACCATCCGTGCACAGTGACAGAATGCCGAACGGCAGATCCGGCGAATCAAATGCTTTGCGCCAGGCTGCAATCATCTTCGGGAAGATCTGTTCGTACATCTCTCCACCGGTCGTTCTGTTACCCAGCGAATTATTGAAGCCTTGGTGCCAGATGACGCCTTTGACTCTCAGCCCCGCCATCGGGGCCAACATTCCGTCGTAGCAGGTGCCCGGACGGTTGAAATCCTTGGCCGGCCCGGGTTGTAGAGTGGTAGGTGGATGTCCCGGCTTGGCTTTACCGATTTTGACGCGGTAATCATAAAACTTGATACGCCGCTCAAGATCAGCTTGCGGATTGTAGTCCGCGATTTTCGTCTTCCATTTCTGCAACATCGTCTCAACGGGCGCCGTATGAATACTTTTGAGCACGGCCATGGGCGTCCAGGTTTGCAGTGTCGTTCCACCGCGTGAAACGTTGATGACTCCGATGGGAACGTGCGTGGTCATGTATATCTGCCTTGCAAATATGAAGGCGATGGCCGAAAAGGACACGACCGATCTCGGTGTGCACACACGCCAGAACCCCCGACGATAGTGGCGGCCCCACCAGTGACTCCATTGCTCAATTTCCGGAAAATTTTTAACCGGCTTGGTCGTATTGTTTTCAGGGATGGTCAAGAGACGGATATTCTTGAAATTGGCTGCCTCGACCGCCAAATCCCCGTTGTGTACCCCCTGAATTGGAAAATCCATGTTACTCTGTCCTCCCGCAACCCACACATCTCCAATGAGGATGTTGTCCAGCGTGATGGTTTTGCCGTCACCTTGGATGACCATGGTTCTTGGCTTGTCGCTCGCGGTCATGGTCGGAAACGTGACCTTCCATGATCGGTCGGCCCCAGCCCTATCTGATCGCTTGAGCCCGGCAAAGGTTATCGTTATCTTCTGCCCAGGCGGCGCCCATCCCCATATGGCAATCGGTTTACCGCGTTGCAGCACCATGTTGGACTGAAACAGGTTGTCCACACAAAGCCCGTTGCTCACCGCAGGCACATAGATGACATCCTTACCACGAGGCAAATTCTCGGCTCTTACTCCGGCCCATGCTCCAGTCAGTATGATCACGAGCATGCTGGCCCATATGTACAAACCTGTCGTCTTACGCATCATCAAATCCTTTCTACGGCTGCCTTCAAACGCTATGCTTTCCGCCAAATACACTTGAACTGCGGCTTCAAGTCAGCCACGTCATCCTGATGAAATCAATTTACACCATCGGCATACGAACACGTACGAGCAAAAACAGTCTGACGTCGTCTCGACAACACCACAGCTTTCAGCCGTCTGAGATTGCAAAAAAAGAGAGGGCGCCCGAAACATGATGCCAACGGCCATGATCTCTCACGAATAATGAACAAGTTCATCCATATCGACATCTGCCGCCATTCATCTCAACACCGGATTAGAGAAATCCACCGTACGAAACCGGCCCGGGATCGCGGGGCACTGGACGCGTCGTCCTGTGCTGCGATAGTCGAACGCAGTCCCAACTATCGCAGCGGCGTAAGCTCGAAGTACTTGATCGTGGCTGAGAAAAAGTTGGTGGACGCGTTAAATTTGATAACGTTACGCCCCTTCTTCAAGGTGATATCAACCGGCTTTGATTTTTGCCATGCGCCATCGGTCCACTGCATCGTCATTGGCGTCGGGCGGGCAGAGTGATTGACTGTGACCGCTAAAAGTCCGGTCGGCTTAAGAACAACGATTTTAGCGGTCAAGGCATACTTGCCCGAATGAGGTGCCTGAACAACATAGGTAAGTGTTGGTGCCGGGTTGACGTCGCTTTGTTTCGTCCACGGATGGACATGTCGGTAATAATGCAGTTGCAGACCGCCGAGATAACTTTTAACAAAAACAGCACCCCGAATGTTCTTTTTTGGCTGAGAGCAGGCAGCCACAGGAATATGGATGTCTCCCTGCTGATCAACCGAAATCTTATATGCGGATGGTGGGACGGGTTGCGCCTCAACCTTCTCGGCGAGGGTTGGACCATACTTCGCCATCAGCTTTTTATAGTAATGGACGCAGGTCGGCTGCAATAGGTTCTGGAAATGATTGGGGCCGTATTTGTTCAAGGTCGCGACCGGTGCATGGGATGCGGCAACAATGGCCCGCTCTTCGCAGTCGGCCAAGGCGTACCAAAAACCGCCGGTACCGGGCACCATCCCATTCGGAGCCTTTTCGCCAAGTGCTGCACCAATCCATTGTAATCGCAGTGCCTTCA
>JAJZNY010000445.1 GCA_021852245.1 Planctomycetota bacterium
GCACGTGATATTGACCGCCTGATACGCACCTGCCGCCGGCGCCAGAACCGCCTGCAGAATGTATCCGCCGTCAAACCAGAAAAATGGCAGCATGTTCAGATACATCAGCATCAGATTCATCAGATAAAATGAATACAGAAAACCCATCGCCAGATTGCCGCTGAAAAACGCCCCGCCCTGCGGGATGTCAAACAGCGCCGCAACCGGATTCACGAAGGTGGGCATCGCCGTACTGTGCGTGATGATCACTAAGGCAAAATAACAGACCACCGCCAGCGTGAAATTGGCAATCATGCCGCCCGTCTGGGCAATAAACATCGGCCACGGACCGGGTGCGTGCGATGGGGGAAGCATGTTTCCAAACGGACCGACAACAAATTCCTCATGTGCCCCGTCGGCGAACTTGGCAAAAATGAAATGCCCCAGTTCATGGATCAACAGGGCCGAAAGTGTTGCGGCCGCCAGCAGAATGGCCGCGGCAAACCCCGCACCAAGATGAATGATGTTGACCACCTGCAGCAGCAGAAGAAGCATAAGCCAGAAATGCAGCCGCACACGCACCGGCCCGTACGTCCCTACCGGCAATGACCAGTTGAACAGCGATTCCGGGCTTGTCAGCGGGTTATCCGTTGCAAATCCACCGGAACCTGTGCGGTTATATGAACGATCTCGCCAACCCATAATGCATTATCCAATCCGGTTTCTGATCAGTTCCCCGTATGACCACCCGGCAATCATATCCATTTCAGCGGCCTCCATCTTACCGATTTCCTGAACGATTCAGGTATTTAAGTATCACCGCTATCGTTTTTCCATCCACGATGGAATTGGACTCAATGAGCTCGATCACCTTTCTCACCGGGGTCGGTCGCACGCTGATGGTTTCGTTTTCTTCCAGCGCCTGGGGCCCGGGTGTTAATTCGTGTGCGACAAACGCATACATCTTCTCCGTTAAGATGCCGGGGGAAGTATAAAACCATCCCAATGACTCTATTCGCGCCGCCCGATACCCGGTCTCTTCCTCCAGTTCCCGCCCCGCACAAACGTCCGGCGGTTCTCCCTTTTCCAGCGTCCCCGCCGGCAGTTCCAAAAGCGATTCTCCAACGGTATGACGGACATTCTCAATCAGCACAATCTGCCCATCCGCCAGGATCGGCAGAATGATGACGGCACCCGGATGCAGCACCACTTCACGCTGAATCTGTTTCCCATTCGATAGCCTGACGCTGCGCAGCGCCATGCTCACCCGTGAACCTGCGTACACGATCTTATCAACCAGTCCCGGTGAATCGCCCATTGAAAACTCCACGAGCTTTTAGTCTCTTTATCGGCCCGAATCATATCCTATAATGATGTGAAATGGTTGGCCGACGCATTTCACGTTCTGCTCACGAATCATCATACGCATCCGATGCGAGTCCGGACGAGGCGACGCCTGATACACCGTCCTTTTCCGACGTTTCCGCAGAATCCGCGTCGGATTCCGAGGCAGAATCCCCAAGCCCGCAGGTCGATTCGGTAAACGAGCCAAGCGCCGCCGAGGATTTTGACGACAACATCGTACTTGAAGTTCCCTCGGGCGATGTCAGCCTTCCGCTGCCTGAAGAGCCCAACGATATCCGCCTGCCGCGGTTGCACCAAAAAGCCCTTACGCTGCCCGAATCCCCGGGCGTTTATTTTTTGAAGGATTCGCGCGGCGTGGTGATTTATGTCGGCAAATCACTCTCACTCAAACATCGCGTGAGCAGCTATTTCCAGCCATCTACCGATCTGGGGCCCGTGAAGCAGCGATTATTGGATTACGTGGTCGATTTTGACACCCTCCTTTGCGATTCGGAAGTTGAGGCACTCCTGATTGAAAATCGCCTCATTAAAGACACCAAGCCGCGGTTTAATGCCCGGCTAACCGACGGCAAAAGCTACCCGTATCTGGAAATTACCTCCAGCGATGATTTCCCCGGGGTATACGTAACCCGCCAACCTCGCACATCGGGCTCAAAACTCTACGGCCCGTTCACCAGCGGCTACGCCCTGAAACAGGCTGTGATTTACATGCAGCGGGCATTCAAATTCCGTACCTGCCATCTGGATATTTTGGAATCCGACACCCGTCGCAAATTCTTTCGCCCATGTATTCTTTACAACATTCATCAATGTTCCGCTCCGTGCGCCGACAAGATCAGTCGGGAAGATTATGCCGCCGACCTCGATCGGTTGAAACACTTTCTGGAATCCAATCGGGGTGATGCCCTGCGTGTTATGACCGCCGATATGCAGGCGGCCGCCGCCGCCCGTGATTTCGAACGCGCGGCAATGCTGCGCGATCAGATCAAAGCCCTCCGCGCGCTGTCTCATCGCGGCAAAAGCGCCAAAGTCATGCAGCCGGAACTGTTCTTTCAGAATCATGCCGACGGACTCAAGGACCTGCAGGACTTGCTCGAGCTGCCCGATCCCATCCGCTCCATCGAGGCCATCGACATCGCGCATTTTCAGGGTGAGGCAACGGTCGGGTCACTGGTGACCTTTATCGACGGCAAGCCGTTCAAGGATGGCTATCGCCGTTATCGCATCAAGACCGTCTCGGGAATCGATGATTTTCGGTGCATCCAGGAAGTGGTGTCACGCCGCTACCGCCTTGCCGGTGCCGGAGAAGAACTCTATCCCGATGTGGTGCTCATTGACGGTGGACAGGGCCAGCTGTCGGCGGCGCTGGAGGCGTTTTCCAAAATGGCCTTCAAGCCCCCGATGGTGATCAGCCTGGCCAAACGTGAAGAGGAGATATTTGTTCAAAATCGGCCCGTGCCGTTCAAACTCTCCCGTACCAATTCCGCCCTGAAATTGCTGCAACACGCCCGCGATGAAGCCCACCGCTTTGCGCAAGGGTATCACCACCTGCTGATCGCCCGGCGGCAATTTCAGGATCTGCTTCACGCCAAAAACAAACGGAAAAAAGGAAATTTCCGCCCACAGGATGCCTCGGCTGTCGGCGGGACGCCATCCGGCGCCGACACCGCTTCCCCCGCTCCGATCAGCAATCCCGCTGAATTTAAGGTGCTGACCGAGGACGAACTCAAGGCCAAACTTGGCGGCGGAGGAGACGGTAAAAAGAAGCCTCGGCGGCGGGGCGGTGGAAAGTAGGTCACGCTGAAAGCGTCAACGCCGAATGTGGCCGTTGCCGGTAACAATAAATTTATAGGTGCACAGATCGGCTGCCCCCATGGGGCCTCGGGCATGAAGTTTGTCGGTGCTGATGCCAATCTCCGCCCCCAGGCCGTATTCATAACCGTCAGCCCAGCGTGTCGAGGCATTCACCATGACGCTCGCAGAATCCACCTCGGTCGTAAACCTCTCCGCCGCCGCGATGCTGCGGGTGATAATCGCATCGGTATGGCCGGAACCGTACTGATTGATAAAACCAATCGCCTCGTCAATGGAATTCACCTGCCGAATGGCAACAATCAGATCCAGATATTCGCGTCCCCAATCCGATTCCGTCGCCAGCTTGGCATCCTGCAGCAGGCCCAGTGAACGGGAATCCGCACGCATCTGAACTCCCGCTTTTCGATATTCCATTGCAATTCGCGGCAGCACCTGTGCGGCGATATCTTTGTGAACCAAAATACACTCGGCCGTGTTGCACACCATGCAACCGTCCACTTTGGCACTTACCGCGACTTTCACCGCCATGTCGGCATCGGCATCCCGGTCAATGTAGATATGGCATACGCCCTTGTAGTGCTTGATCACCGGTACCGTCGCCTGCTCCACCACCGCGCGAATCAGCGATTCACCGCCGCGCGGAATCACCATATCAATCAACCCCTCGGCCTGAACCATCGCTTTGACCGCATTGCGATCCGTCGTTTCCACCATTTGTACGCAATCCGGCGGCAAACCCGCCGACTGCAACGATTCACGTATCACGCGAGCCAACACCTGATTGGTGTGGCTCGCTTCTTTGCCACCCCGGAGAATGGTTGCATTCCCGCTTTTGATGCAAAGTGCGGCGGCGTCGGTCGTTACATTCGGCCGGCTTTCATAGATGATGCCAATGACACCAATCGGCACTCGACGCTTCTCCACCCGCAGGCCGTTGGGCCGATCATACGCCTCAATGGTTTGGCCGACCGGGTCAACCTGGGCCGCCACCTCGCGAATGCATTGTGCCATCGATGCGAGTTTTTTGTCCGTGAGGGTCAGGCGGCTGATCATCGCCTCTGCAATTTCGTCATTCCGCGCCGCTTCCACATCCTTGGCGTTGCTCTCAAGTATTTCCGCATGTGCCGCGTCCAAACCATCCGCCATTTTATTCAGCGCGCTGTTTCGGGTCTGGCCATCGGTGGCCGCCAATATCCGGGCTGCCGCGCGGGCGCTGCGGCCCATCGCCTCGATGACGGCCTTCATCTCCTCGCTGGTGTCGGGGGTGGCTTTAGCGGTTTTATTCATGTTTCAATCACAACTCCTTTCCAAATTGTATACTCGGCGGTCATAAATATCGAAGCACAGGTGCTGCCCACACCGGCGAGCAAGTGGGCGGACAACCGATAACCCTCACTTTCACCGTGACGTCGATTTCCAGAAATCCCGTCAAACAGATCGGTTGTCTGCGTTGCGAAGCGGAATATGCCGCGTTAGACTTCGGTAGGTAGGGCACAGACCGAAAAAAAAGTCGCGGTCTGAGAGGGGCTGAATTTCGGTCTGGATGATCCATCAGAAGGTAATGTTGTGCAGATATTTGAGGTGAAATAATGGCGAGGCCTGGATCGATTTGTGCAATGTTGTTCCGTAACCACCGAGTCGGCGTTTCAGGCATCATCATGCTGATCGCGTTCGGTTTTGGAATGAGCTCGACAACGCAGGCCAAGACGTGGACGCTGCGGCCGGGTAAGGGTGTCCGTTTTACCCTCTCCTCCAGCACGGGACATTACCGCGTGTACTGGTCCAAAACCCGTTGGGCCTACAGCGGTGTAACCACCACGTTGCCGGAAGATATAAAGCAATCGACCGTCAGCACATCCCTGGGCAAAGGAATCCAACTCAGTTGGATGCAGACCGGCATGCCAACAGAATTTACCGCCACGGTTTATCCCAGGCGCGGAGCGATTATTTTCAGTGCGGCTGATGAATTGGCGGGTGCCCGCTTCCCGGTCTTCACCAGCGCACCACCGGCGCTGATGCACATGGGGCTCACACGGCAGCAGTTTTCTCCCCCTCGATTCAGACTGGTCGACACGGCAACTCCCTGGGTATTTTTCAATAAAAAATTTCAGACCTGTATCTTCTCTCCCGCATCGGAAATACTGGTTTCGTGTCTATATGGCAATGGTGAAAATCTCATCGCCGATGGCTTTAATAAAGGCACCGTCGGCATCGCACTCAAAGAACCCCATCAGACGATCATGATATTTGGAAGCGGTATTCGCAGAACCGTTGCTGCATGGGGTGATGCCTTCCGAACGTTGCACCATCGGCCGGCGACGTCACAGGAGGCGACGCCCATCTTGCGGGATTTCGGCTATTGGACAGATAACGGTGCCTCCTACTTCTACAACTATGACAAAAAATATGGGTACACCGGCACGCTTCTGAAAATGGCGTCCGAATATGCCGAAGATCACATCCATCTCGGATACATGGAACTCGATAGCTGGTGGTATCAGAAATCGTACCATTTCTTTACCGGGCGTAAGCTCACTGCGATGAATGGCAATTTGCCCCGGCATAATCGATGGAACCACTTCGGCGGCATATGGCGCTATCAGGCCTCACGTCAACTTTTTCCCCATGGCCTCGCTGCGTTTCAACATAAGCTTGGTCTGCCGCTCGTCGTACATACCCGCTGGATCGCCTATCACAGCCCCTACCGCAAGATGTACAAAATCTCAGGCATTGCGGCGGTGGACCCGGCTTACTGGCGCTCCCGCGCAAAATATCTGGCCGACAGCGGGGTGCAAGCCATGGAGCAGGATTGGCTCGTCAACATCTATGGTCGATCCCCGCAACTTCATATTCATCTCTCTTTAGCAAGAGATTTTGCCCATGGGATGGCTCACGCAATGGCCGCCCGACATATATCCCTTATTTATTGTATGGAGACCAGTCGGTTCCTCATGGAAGCCGGTGTTCTGCGTGATGTTATCTTCATGCGCGGGGCGGGCGACCGCTTCGTACCGGCGTTCTGGCGGGACTTCATCTACAATTCCATGTTCATCCACGCTGTTGGCGCCTGGCCGTGGTCCGATGTTTTCATGAGTAATGAACGCGGAAACATGCTCCTCTCTCTGCTTTCAGGCGGACCGGTGGGCGTAGGTGACCCACTGGGGCGGATTGATCCGAAGAATATTGACATGACCACGCGGGCGGATGGCCGGCTGGTGAAACCGGCGGCTCCGCTGATGCCGACCGATCAGACGATCGTCAATGATGCTCTGGGACGGAAGATTCCGCTGGTGGCCACCACGCATACCGGCAGGCATATTCGAAGCACCCTGGTGTTTGTGTATCGCCGTACCGGGTTTCATTCCACCGTCATTCTCACGCCGCGCAGTCTCGGTCTTGATCCGCATGGGGTGTGGATCGCGAGAAATTATTTCACCGGCAAAACCGTCCTGTTTAATCGCGATCATA
>JAJZNY010000187.1 GCA_021852245.1 Planctomycetota bacterium
TGCTGCTGATGCGTATGGCGGTCTTTGCGCTGATCGCCATGGCCATTGCCGGCCCTCTGGTCCACGGTGGCACACCGGAGCTGGCCTACGGCATGATTCTACTTTTGCTTGTCGGCCTGGTGGCATCAGCTGCGGCGGTCGCAGCGCTGGTCAATTATCTTGAGCGGCCGAAGCACGCGGGCGGCGCAGGCGGGTCTTCAAAATCGAGTGTCGCACCAACTCCGACACCGCGTCCCGTTGGCGTCCCGCCGGGGCGCTGGGCGGCCATCATAGCGGTGCTGATAGCAGGACTCGGGGCACTGGGGATATCTGCCTTCGGTCTGACCACCAATTCTTTATTCCCTGATTCTGCGGTACATTTTGACGGTTCCAATGCGGCCGTGGTAATCATTCTGGATAATTCGCAGTCGATGCTGGCGCAGGTTGGCGGCCGGACAAGACTATCCCGCGCCGCGCATCTGGCCCGGGAGCTGATTCTGCGCACGCTGCACCCCGCCCGAGAGGCGGTGCTGCTGACCAATGCGGGAACTGAACCGGTGCCGGAGGCACTGAGTGCCAATCTGATTGCGTCGGCGGGACGGTTGCAGCATCTGCAAAGTCTTGGGAGGGCCCGGCCCATGGCGGAACTGGTCGCAAAAGCGGCACGGCTCCTAGCCGCGAGCCGCATGCCGGAAAAGGTGCTGGTTATTATTTCTGATTTTGCGGGTCCGGCGGCATCGGAAACGAATATGTTTGCGGCATTGAAGAAACTGCCGGCAGTGCAGTTGGTGCTCATGCCGATGGCGGAGGGAGCCGCGCCGGATGATGTCGCGATCGAGCAATTCCGGATACTGCGCGGTCAGGCGGTCGCGGGCAGCCACATCACGCTTGAGGCCCGAGTGGTTAACAACGGCTCGACGGCGGTGGTCCCCTCACTGTCGCTGTTGCTCAATGGACAGCCGCTGCCCACCTCTGCCGCCAGAGTGTCGTTGGGGCCCGCGGGGACAAGTCAATCTGTGCGCCACGTTCGACTGCACTGCGTTTTAAGTCAACCGGGATGGCAGTTGATTCAAGCGAACATCAATAATCCCAGCGGCGTACTGCCGTGGGCGGATCATCGGCGGCTGATTCTGAAAGCTGCGGCAAAAATTCGGGCGCTGGTGGTGGGCAACTCTGTTCCTCCAGCGCCCGGTGCGGCGGCATTTTATGTTGACGCAGCCCTGGCCCCGTATTCGGGAAGCATTTCCTCGGCCAACCAGCCCTGGAGTATCATTCCCCGGACGGTGGACATTCAGAGCCTCTCGTCCATCCATCTGGAGCGATATGGCGCGGTATTTTTATGCGATGTCCCGCAGGTTACGCCGGCGGAAACCCGTCGTCTGGCGGAATTTGTTGAAGACGGCGGGCGCCTGTGCTGGCTGCTGGGGCCGGGAATAGATCCGCATTTTTATAATACAGTTTTGCTACCGCACGGCCTGCTGCCCGGTTCAATGACTCGCCTGATCAGCAGCATCCGTGGCGAGAAGGTCAGCACCGTTGATACCCGCAGCTACCTGTGCGGACATCTGTTTACCGATGAGAGCCCCTTTCAGCGGATTGTGGTGGCGAATATGTGGGGCATCGCGTCGATGGATCAATCCGCCGGCGTTCTGATGTCCGTCAGCAGCGGGCGGGTGCTGCTGACCGATCAGGCGCTGGGGAAAGGACGGATTTATACGTTCACCTCGTCGCCGGCTGGCGGCTGGTCCAACATCGGAGCCACCTCGGTGTTTTTGCCGCTGATGGTGCGAATTGCTCTGGGTAATGCGGCGACGGCCGCCCGTAACGCCGCCTATGAACCGGGGGACCGGATCGACCTTCCGGTGCCGCAGAGAATTGCGCCCATGAGCGTCAATGTGACGCTGCCGAAATTGGCGACAGTTATTAATATCAAGCCCGATGCGAAGGGCACGCATCGCCCGCGCTGGATTTTTGACCAAACCGACCGGACCGGCATCTATCATTGGACGAGTTTTGACGGCAAGACGTCAGGAATGTTTGTGGTGAATCCCCCCGGCTCCGAGGCCAATCTTCATCCAACGCCGGCGGCGGTTCTGGCCAAGATGGTCAAACTCAAGCATCCGGTGCTGATTGCGTCTACCGCCCAGAAATTACTGGCGGTGATCAAAAAGACCAATGCAGGTTCCTCGCTCATGCCCGGCATTCTGGCGCTTGTCGCCCTCCTGGCGGTTTTCGAGGCTCTGGTATCGAATCGTAATTCACCGGCCGGCACTGCGCCGGGTGCGCCGAGAGGAACGGGACAGGGTAGATTCTCGGGGGCAGGACAGAGCTCAGAAGCCGTTCAGGTTGTCGGTTCGGGGGTGAGATCAGACGCATGATGAAAAATAACCGTGACAAAAATCAAGCTGCCAGATTGCCGAATTCCAGAGAACGGAAGGCTTTGCCGACGAGCGACTGGAATCAGTCCGCCGATTGGTATGATGAACTGGTCGGTGATCGCGGTCATATCCATCATGAGAAAACCATTATTCCCGGTCTCAAGCGTATGCTGCAATTGGAATCGGGCAGGTGCCTTCTTGACGTCGCCTGCGGGCAGGGTGTTGTCTGTCGGGCCTTTGCGCGCGACGGCGTACGGGTGACGGGCGTGGATCTGGCGGCTGATTTAATTCACCTTGCCCGGCAGCGAATGGAGTTTCCTCAGTTGGAACGGTATTACCAAGGGGACGCCCGCCACCTCGACGCGGCCATCCCAGCCGGTGAAGCGCGATTTGACGCCGCCTGCTGCGTTCTGGCGATCACCAATATGACGCCCCTTTCGCCGGTCTGGGAATCGATTGGCCGATTACTCAAACCGCAGTCGGCACTGGCGGTTGTCCTGGTTCATCCATGCTTTCGCATTCCACGCGCCAGCAATTGGCACTTTGATGCCGCCAATAATCGGCAGCTTCGCACAGTCGGACAGTACCTCACCAGCGGTAAATTCGCCATCGAGATGCACCCCGGTACAGCTCCAGGTGAGATGACGTATACCTTTCACCGTCCGCTGCAGGCGTATGTGAACACCATGGCGTCAGCGGGCTTTTTGATCGAACATCTTGAGGAATGGACGAGCGTCAAACATCCGCCAAAAGGCCGCCGATACGATGCGTTGGAACAGGCTCGGAAGGAAATACCATTATTTTTGGCGATTAAGGCCCGATTGATCGGCCCCTTTGCGCCCCAATAACCGGCCGAAGGGTCGATTGGCTTGCACGCTGCAAATTATCCGCCACAGGACGGGCGTTGGCACTTCGCCTACTTGTAGGTTGTTTTACCACGCGCGGACCCGCGCAGGCATGAAATATGTCCGTGCCACAATACACCGGGCCCGGTACACAGGCGGAGTTTGAGGGGCGCGAGGTTGCCGGCAGTGAATTCCTCGGCCTCAATTTGCGGCATCGGTACTTCGCCCGGCTTGCTGGCCGGGCGACCGCCCAGACCTTCTGGGGACCACTCCGACTGTCGTGAATACCGATAAATTGCTATTCGTTCAATCTACCGGGGGGGATGGCCAACGCCTGGTACTGATCGAACTCAGGTTGCCAGCACCGGCAAGGCTATTTCGGGGACCGTGGGGTCGCGCTTCAGCCATGTCGGCGGCCGGCCCACGGAGGGCGCCATTTCGGACGGCGCTCCGGATTGATTTTTTTTTGGCGATGCGGCCGCCGCAAACGGCATCTGATCGTAGCTGCGTCCGTTGAGCAACCGGCCCGTCGCGCGTTTGTTTACGCCGCCCCACTGCTTGAAGAAAAAAGGCACGTTTTCAGCCTCGCATTGAAGCCGAATGGATTGCACCCACTGCTCCCGCATCGGCCTTGCACCGGGCCCCGATTCGCCGCCGACGATGACCCAGTGGATGCCAGCCAGATCCAGTTCATCCAGTGGTCCCAGCAGGGGCTCAAGCGACAGAAAGCGTACCCGCGCCGGTACATGAACCAAATCCTTCATGCGCGAAACTACTCGATGGTTCTCCACGCTAACTCCCATCCAAACATTCGCCGGCCACGGTAGCCGCATGGCGATCTGCCTTAATCGCTCGCTGCGTTTGGTCAGTATCTGAAACGTGTGTTGCGGGCAATCCGCCATTGTCTCGAAAACTCGGCGGATAAAGTCATCGGGAACCCGGTCGTGAAACAGATCGCTCATGGAATTGACGAAAATGACCCGAGGCTTCGCCATGCGGCGGGGCAAGCCAAGTAAGTCGGGGTGAAGCGTAACGTCAAATCCTCTACGGTAGCGAGGGTTGTCCATGGCGTGGAGCCGCACCGCCATCCGCTCTGCGTAGCAGTGCCGACACCCCTCGCTGACCCGCGAGCACCCGGTTACCGGGTTCCAGGTGAATTGCGTCCATTCAATTTTGCTGGCTTTCGGCATCGTGGTTACTCCTGACCAAAAAGTCCTTTATTCCGGGGTGCTAGCTGCTCCCGGAATTTTATTTTATCGACATCGGCCCACTTGCCGCCACGGGGCAATGAACTGGCCACGTTTCCACCAACCGTAATGGCCTCGATGCCGTGCCGAGCGCGTATTTCGTTTAATATCCCGTCGGGGCGCAGATATGGTGTTTCCTGCAAAATCCAGGACCTCACCTCGTCAAAACTCTTCTCGCGCCCGGAGCACTGCTGTTGGAAATAGTTTTCCGCGTCCGAGCGGACGACGACTGGGTCGTCAGTGTTGAAAAGAAACTGCTGATTGGCTCGCCCACCGACGAAGATAAAGGTTTTGTCCACACTCGCCATGGCCTCCTTCATTTTTTCCAAGCCCCTAATATGTTTCGTCGCGAACAGCAGGTGGTGGCTTAATGCGCCATTGCTCTTCCGCATCTCGAAGGAAAATGTGAATTTCACACCAGCGGCATTGCGAAGTTGCTCGCGGTAGGCAGCCAGAATTATTTGACCGTTTACTCTGGAGTCAGAGCTAAATGAAATATTCTGCCACGCGGGCCCACCAAATACCTCATCCAATATCTTTTTGTGCCCGGCGTTATCGCCGGCAGAACGGATGCGCTCAATGCCGTCGGTGTCAAGCAGGAGGAATACTTCCGACGTTTCGCTGGACAATATCTCCCTCACGCAATGGAATGGGATGCCCTTCACCCCAAATGGATCCAGAAACGCAAACAAGGGCATGGACGATGTGAACGCCTCCCGGTGCTCGCCCTTTATCGTTTCGAAGGCGGATGCAAACTCGTCATTGATGCACTGAACTCTCAAGCCAGCTTCTCGCCGGTGGGCCGCTATCCGGGATTTCAGGGCGTTGAAGCGGGCGGCATCACTTTCCACGAGTACTATGCGAACTGTTTTTGCCCTCCATCGTGTACCTGAGGAAGTGCGGGCATCGCTGGCGACCTTTATCGCTACCATTGGCGAGCCATCCTCACCGCCGGCATAACCTCCCGGTCCTGCAAAACCGTCGACATAAAGCAGGTCTCTGGGAACGGCCGTTCCCAATATCTTAAACCACGCCTGAAGATACGCACGCAAGATCGCTATCTTCGCAAGGGTGTGTCCTGGCGCCGGCCATTCTATACCCGCAGGGTGCTTTGACATTGCAAGTTCTCCACGCTCGACGATATACTAACAAACTGCTAACATGTGTCAACCCAAGCATCCCTTGGTTCCTGTTTCACAACGGTATCTGCAAGACCTTTTGTGGCGAACTCGCGCAAGGCGGCAAAGCTGGTGTCAACGCATGGGCCGGTGAACGGCCTCGCGGTGCCTTTGCGCCTCTCCAGTGTCGATTGTCCGATGGTGAGGGCACCGCGGTCGTCATCGCAGACCGTAAGCCAATTCATCGTTCCTGTGGGCCGCCCGTACAACGTCGCAAGCCCCAAAATGAGGTATGAGTCAGCGCGCCGCCGCCTTGCTGTTCAATTCCCGGCGGGGTAACATCTCAAAATCAGATCGAGGTGGTTCATGCCTTCGGCCGTAAACACGGTTGTTGATATTCGTCCACGTGTGGATGCGCTTATCGCCCGGGCGGTGGAGTTGAGGGCTTCCGACATCCATATCGAACCGGTCGGCGAAGGTTACGAAGTCCGGTTTCGAATCGACGGTCTGCTGCAAAGCGTCGAGACGCTCACGCTGCAGATTGGACGGGCGGTTATGAATCGCCTGATGGTCATGGCGCATCTGCTGACCTACCGCACCGATATTCCGCAGGAAGGGCGATTGCGTGTGGATGCACCTGATCCCTTGGACCTGCGGTTATCCGTGATACCGACGGTTCACGGCATGCGCGGCGTGATCCGAATGCCTGCGGATATGCTTGCGCCACACCGGCTGGAGGATTTGAATCTTCCCGTTGCAAGTTACCGGTTTCTGATGGATTTCTGTGCCGCCGATTCCGGAATGCTGGTGATCACCGGGCCGGCCGGCTCTGGCAAGACGACTACGATCTACGCCCTGCTGGCTCATCTGGCGGAGAGCCGACGGGGTGAGAGTATCGTTTCGCTGGAAGATCCCATTGAACGAACGATCCGCGGTGTCACGCAGATCGAAGTCAGTGCCTTCGGAGCCATGAACTATCAAACCGCTCTGCGGAGTATTTTGCGTCAGGACCCGCAGACGCTGGCGATCGGTGAAATC
>JAJZNY010000405.1 GCA_021852245.1 Planctomycetota bacterium
AATTGGTCCTCAACCCTCAAATTTCGCTTTCCATAACGCCCGGTGCCAGTTTCAATACCGGCACCTATCAACTTATTAATTACGGCACCCTGCAGGATAACAGCAACAATTTCAGCGGCTGGAATGCTTCGCTCACCAGCATCCCGACCAATCTCCCGGCAAGTACCTATTACGTGTTTGGCTTTTCAAATCACTTTACCTCAAGCAACAGCGGCCAGAACACCATCAACTTGGATGTAACCACGAGCACCACAGCGCCGAGCCTGACCCAGGGCCAATCCGCATCGCTGGTTCAACCGGCCGATACCCCGCTGGATCATTCAACCCCGTCGAATCCCGCGTTCACTGTCCCGACTGGCGGCGCGGGCGGCAACAGCGGGCCGGGTGGCAGCGGCGCCAGCGGCGGAAACGGTGTTTCAGTTTCCGGCACCGGACCCACGCAGTTTTTCGTCGCGCGTGGTCCCGATGACGCTGCCAATGCACCAAAAATGTTCAACTTCGCCTGGGCGGTGGCTCCCGCTATTGCTCCGGGGGGCATCTATTTCAACGATGGGACCGGCGGAGCGTCCAGCGTGACCTACGTGCCCAATGCGGCTGCAAGGGCTGGCGGCGCAGCCGCCACGAATCCGGCCAACTACACGCTGACGAACGCCCGCCCGGGCCCGAATTGGGCGTACGCCGGTGGAAGCGTGCCTGGCTTCAGCGTTGCGACTGGAAAATTAGTCATGGTAAACGGGACCGCCGATACCGGTACACCATTCAATCCGCCAGCACAGAACCGGGCGAATCCAGCGCCCGCCATTCCCAGCCCCTACCCTGGCGTGGGAGGCGCACCGGCCCAAAATCCCGCCGCTTGGCTTCCGGTCTTCGCTCTTTCGCCAGTCATTACAGTACAAGACCCACCCGCGTTCGACGTCCCCACTTACTATGGCGAAACCTTTACCAACCCAAATGGTGATACTGGAATTTATCTCGCAGATGTCGTCGGCGGCACACTTGACCTCCCGACCAGCTTGGATCAGTTATCCACCGGAGCCGATGCACATCCCGACTACAGCGGATCATTCCTCTTCCTCGTGCAGTCCGTTCTCGGTCCCGGTATCACGTCTCTCTCCCAACTTACCGACAGCCAGTGGCTGCTCTTCGACGGCTCATATGGTATCGACCCCAGCACCGATACCGCATGGACCGTAAGCGATGCGCCCAATAATCAGTTCGAAGTCATTGGGATTGGAACTGCGGCGGTGATCACACCCGAACCCGGGGCATTGGCGTTCATCGCACTCTGTGCCGGTGCCATGCTGCTGCGACCGCGTCTGCGCTTCCGGCGATAACCTGAGCGTAACGGAGGGACTGTTTCATATATCCGCCCCGCGGGGTCATGCCACCTCGCGGGGCTTTTTATTTTCCAATCGCCGCAAGAGCATGGTACAGATGCTCCCCCGGGCAACTCGTCGCCTCATCCGCAATATCCCGATGCCCCACGGCCCGAATCCGGCCGAAGTGCCGCTCGATGCCCTTAATCAGTCGCAACAGCGCCGCCCACTGCTCCGGCGGTAGCGGTTGAAGATCAAAATTCCCCAGGCACACCACACCGATATTCCCCGCATTGTGATTCTTCACGTGCGCACCCTGATATTGCAAACTACGCAACTCCCACATCCGGCCTGCTGGATCAATCGCAAAATGGTACCCAATATCGGCCCAGCCGCGCCCAGTCGGAAGGGGGGCGGTATGAAATGTAAGAATCAATCGCAAATTATTGGCTGCGTCTTCCGTTCCTGTCGCACGGAATCCCTCCGGAAACCCGGAGTGATGGATGGTGATGGCGGATATCGCCCCCATGGGCGTCATCTCGGCAAAGCGCGGTGCGTACTTCGTCCAGACGCCTCGCCGTATCACCAACTCGCCAGCGCTGCCGGCCGCCATCGAGGTTTCAAGCTCTGTCAGATCGATAATGGTTCAGTCACTCAGCAGAGGCGCAAAAGTAAAATGCTGTCCGCCGATTGCGGCCTGTGCCATGAATCC
Organism: Planctomycetota bacterium; assembly: GCA_021852245.1. The sequence goes on from JAJZNY010000405.1 coordinate 2,029, forward strand.
CTGCAACGGTAGCACATAAACCAGCACACCGCGGACATAATTGACCGCCGTTCCTGCACCGCTGGCCGCAACAACCGCCGAAGCACGGGCGTTAAACGTGGTTTCACCTTCCTTAAATGCCGCCATAGTTGCTGCATTTTGGAACAAAATCAGTTCGCTGAAGCTTTGGCCGCCGATCTGGGCGCCGATCGACGCACTGGTCAGCTTGCAATAGCCGATGAGTCTTCCCTGCTCAAACACCTCGCCGCGTCCTTCCGCTCCACCAATGACAAAAGCGCCGGTTCCGACGGATGGAAGCACCGCGTAACCGTACGCCGAGGCCATAAGTTTTTTAATCAGCGGTTTGGCCGAGATAAATTCGGATATGGTCCCCTTCACCCGCGCGGACATGTAATCACGCGATGCAGGTGTGGTGGGTATCACCGGCTCAGAGCATCCCGCCAAGGTTAGCAGGACCAAGGCCATCATAATTCCGAACAGAGACACGATTCTGTGTTTCACGATCCGAACTCCTTAAAAAGTCCAACCTTAACTCGGCCAACAGCAACAGGATAGTACCCTATGCGTGTTAAGACAAGATGAAGAGCTTAACGTTGGCCCCGCCCTCTGCCGCCATCGGTCTTCCTCGCATTCAAGCCAGCGCGGCCAACCGTCGGCCCGGCCATGTGGAAACAATCCGCCAAATGAATAAGATAGGAACCATGGCGGGCGATGATCGCCTGCGATTGATGAAAGGCCGACCATAATGTCCAGTTCAAGCAGTTCCAACCCGTTCAAACCCCAAAAACTCGCGACCCCTCTGGGCGAAAAGCACTATTTTCCGCTCTCCAGCGCAGGCCGCTCCACCGATCATCTCCCGTACAGCATCAAGGTGCTGCTTGAATCGTGCCTGCGCAACTGCGATCAGCGCGTGGTAACCGAAAAAGATGTGCACAATGTGCTCGCTTGGAAGCCCCACGATCCCGCCCCCGTTGAAATCCCTTTCATGCCCGGCCGCGTCGTGCTGCAGGACTTTACCGGCGTACCGGCGGTGGTGGACCTTGCCGCCATGCGCAACTCCATGCTGCGGCTCGGCGGCGACCCGAAAAAAGTCAACCCGCTGGTCCCGTGCGATCTGGTCATCGATCACAGTGTGCAGGTGGACGCCTTTGCCAACGGCATGGCGCTGGAAACCAACAGCAAGCTGGAATTTGAACGCAATCTTGAACGCTATGAGTTTCTCAAATGGGGCCAGCAGGCATTTAATAATTTCCGCGTGGTGCCGCCGGCCACCGGAATTGTGCATCAGGTCAACCTGGAATATCTGGCCAAGGTGGTCTGGGAAAAGGATGGCGTTCTGTACCCCGATTCCCTCGTCGGTACCGATTCGCACACCACGATGATCAACGGTCTTGGCGTGGTGGGGTGGGGCGTTGGCGGCATCGAGGCCGAGGCGGTCATGCTGGGCCAGCCCATCTACATGCTGTTGCCGGAGGTGGTGGGGTTCAAGCTCACCGGCAAACTGCCAGAGGGGTGCACCGCCACCGATCTGGTTCTCACCGTGACGCAGATCCTCCGTGAGCACGGCGTGGTTGATAAATTTGTTGAGTTCTACGGCCCCGGTCTTGCCGAAATGCCGGTCGCCAACCGGGCCACCATCGCCAATATGGCTCCGGAATATGGGGCCACCATCGGGTTTTTCCCCGTCGATGAACAGACGCTCACCTACATGCGGCTTTCCGGTCGTGATGAAAAACTCATTCAGACGGTTGAAGCCTACTGCAAGGCTCAGGGGCTCTGGCGTGACGACAAACACGCCATCGAGTACAGCAGCACGCTGCATCTGGACCTTTCCACGGTCGAACCGTCGCTGGCCGGCCCGCGCCGCCCGCAGGATCGCATCGCGCTGGGGGCCATGAAAAATCAATGGCTGCAGGATCTTTCCATCACCTACGGCAAAATCAGCTCCAATGGCGGATCGACGATGGCAAGCTGGGAGGCGGAAGGGGGCCCAAGCAAGCCAGCCGCCCCCGTGGCCGCCACAGCAGCCGCTCCCGATCGCGGGTTTGAAGGCGTGCCGGTCACGTATGACGGCCGGAGCTTTCATCTCAAGCATGGGGCCGTGGTGATTGCCGCCATCACCAGTTGCACCAATACCAGCAACCCGAGTGTGATGATTGCGGCGGGGCTGGTGGCTCGGAATGCGGCGGCCCGCGGGCTTAAACGTCAGCCGTGGGTGAAAACATCTCTGGCACCGGGGTCCAAGGTGGTGATGGAGTACCTGAGCAGCGCCGGTCTGGTCAAGCCGCTGGAGGATTGCGGCTTTTTCCTGGTCGGTTTCGGATGCACAACCTGCATCGGCAACAGCGGGCCGTTGCCTGAACCAATCAGCCGGGCAATTAATGAAAATGATCTGGTAGTGGCGGCGGTGCTCTCGGGCAACCGGAATTTTGAAGGGCGCATCAGCCCCGATGTCAAAGCCAACTATCTCGCATCGCCACCGTTGGTGGTCGCCTACGCTCTGGCGGGCACTGTGAATATTGATCTGCAGCGGGATCCGCTCGGCCACGATGCGGCAGGAAAGCCTGTTTATCTTAAGGATATCTGGCCCACGCAGGCGCAGATTGAAGAGGCGGTCGCCAAACATGTTCGCAGCAACCAGTTTCAAACGCAGTATGCCAACGTGTTTGAAGGGTCACGCGAGTGGAAAGCGATTCAAACCAGCACCGGGAATATCTTTGAATGGAACCCGCGCAGCACCTATGTGCAGCAGCCCCCATTTTTTGAGTCGATCACCCGTGAGGTGGGCAAAATCAAATCGATTCAATCCGCCCGCGTGCTGGCCTATCTGGGCCATTCCGTCACGACCGATCACATCAGCCCGGCCGGTTCGATCAAAAAAGATTCACCCGCCGGCAAATATCTCATGGAGCAGGGGGTTCAGCCCGCCATGTTCAACAGCTACGGCGCCCGCCGGGGCAATGACCGGGTGATGACGCGCGGCACCTTTGCCAACATCCGCGTCAAGAATAAGCTCGCCCCCGGTACCGAGGGGGGCGTAACCAAAGATTTCACCGACGGCAACATCAAACCGATCTATGACGCCTCGCTGAATTACAAAAAGGCCGGTATCCCGCTGGTGGTACTGGCGGGAAAAGACTACGGCATGGGTTCAAGCCGCGACTGGGCGGCAAAAGGCACCTTCCTGCTGGGTGTGCGTGCGGTGATCGCCGAAAGCTTTGAACGCATTCATCGCAGCAATCTGGTCGGCATGGGGGTGCTGCCGCTCTGCTTCAAGCCCGGCGAGTCGGCTCAGTCCCTGGGCCTCGCCGGTGATGAAACATTTAATATTGAATTGGCGGATAATCTTGAACCGCGGCAGGATGTGCGGGTGACAGCCATCAAGCCCGACGGGCAGAAAAAAGAATTTATCTGCACCTGCCGGATTGATACGCCGGTGGAGGTGGAATATTACCGCAACGGCGGCATCCTCCATACCGTGCTGCGTCGCATGGCCGGGTAACGCGGAATCCGGGCACGCGAGACGGCGCCGGTCAGATGCTCTCCACCTGCACCTGCGCCTCGATGGATCGGATTTCCAGCGGCGAGAGCCCTTCGGCAGCATCGGTGAGGCTCGTGGCACGGGCCGTGGCGGTGGTAATGCCGCGGCGAATAGAATCTTCCGGCGTAAGCTCGGCATATAGGCCTGCGAGAAATCCCGCCAGCAGAAAATCACCGCACCCCACCGTCCGCACCACCCGCAGGGGCGCCTCGTAATGGGCCCAGAGAGCCCGCTCGTCTCCCACCCAAAGCGCACCGTTCCGGCCGCAGCTTATCACGCGGTGCCGCGTGTTCGGCAATATTTGCCGTGCTCTGGCAGCGATCGTCGGCGGATCAAACGCAATCGTCTCGCCGGAAATTTCGCCCAATTCCGTCAGATTTGGTTTGGCGACCAGCAGTTTTTCGCGGCAGCATGCACGCAGTGCCGCGCCCGATGTATCGATGGCAATACGGGCGCCCATCTGTAATATCTGCCGCAGGAAGTCCATCCAGAGCGCCGCATCTTCTCCCAAAATACTTTCCGGCACGCTCCCCGCCACCACGACCACATCGCCCGGCGACGCCACTGCCCGCACTTCCCCGGAGAGCCGGCGCATTTCAAGTTCACCCAGTGCAAAGCCCTCCATGCGCAGATGCGTCTCCCCTTCGGCTGAGAGAATCGTGATGTTCTGTCGGGTCGGCTGATCCAGGCTGATGAGTCGATAGGTGGCGATACCCCGGCCGCCGAGTTTCTGGCCCATAATCTGCTGACGAAAAAAATCCGCATCGCTGACGCCGACAAAGCCGGTAGCCTTCGTTGGGATTCCCATCGCCGTGAGCGCCCGATTGACATTAATCGCCTTGCCGGCTGCGGATTGCGAAATGAGTTTGACCTTCTGGTGTTCGCCGATGCGCAGGTGATCTGCCTGAAGGGTAACATCAATCGCCGGGCTCAGGGATACGGTGATAATGGGCAAAGGATACTCCGATACGCCGACCGTCGGCGATATGACCGCTGCAAA
>JAJZNY010000351.1 GCA_021852245.1 Planctomycetota bacterium
GATCGCATGAACGCGGGAAAGACCTGCGGCCTGAAGTATTTCGGGCAGTTGACCGAAATTGGCGTGAAAGAATCGCCGTTTGCAGGCGAGAGATTGGAGTCTTGTCTTGGCGTAGTGAAGATTTCGGTCGTCCGTGTCGATACAGATGAGGGTGCCGGATGAGCCGAGCTTTTCGCCGATGGCATGGGCGTGGCCACCGCGGCCGGTGGTGCAATCAACGACGGTTTGGGCTGCCTCGACACCGAGGAGAAGGATGGATTCGTGCAGGAGAACGCTCTGGTGGCCATGATCAGGATTATCCATAGCCGAATACTTCAGCGGACCAACCGCATCACGCCGCGGGCCCCCGACGTCGGGGGTGCAAACAGCAAACCGGCGTGGTAAGATATCAAAGGTGGCGGAGACACGGCTGGCTTAAAGCGTGCCCCCGCCCGGCCGTCCATGGCTGGTAACCGGGCATCCTGCCCGGCCTGCACCGCGGTTCACTTTCCATGTGTTCCGTGATGCTATTCTGCAATAAGTGCCTTCCTGGCGATTGCAGCGTGTGATTCTCAAGGCTGGCCTGGCTGCGCATCCTTGCGCAGTCAGGCCCGCTGTGCCTTAATGGAGTCCCTGCGGCATCCTTGCCGAGTTGGCGATCCCCTCCAAGATTGGGACCGCTAAGATCAGAGGTCAAACCGCAACGTCCCTGCCCGTTTTTACCCCTGCGAAATCGTTTCTCCACCCTCATCCATGATGTTGTCCCAGCCGGAGAGCGACTCACCGAGAGTCAATTCCAGCTTCCTCTTGTCGTACCAGAGCAATTCCTTTGCATTCCAGAGCTGGATCGTGGTACCCATACCGACAATACTTACCTCATCCTGGAGCATTTTCTCACCCCGCGGGTTTGGTTCTTTGCCGGTGCGGTTGACAAACCGATCCGTAAGAAGAATTCGCCCCGCGTCATCGAGCTCCATCAGGTGCGACGATCCAAAAACCCGATAGGCTTTCTCAGCTTCCTTGCTGTCGATCACCAGATGAGTACGGGTCGCATCGGCGGCCGACAACTTTTCAAAGACCTTCTGCGGTGTGAGCTCTACATATCTGAACTTCAGGTTCGATTCGGGGTCGCGTCCCAAAACAGCCCGGGCGATTAATGTCGAGCCGAGTTCCTGAAGCTCCAACGCCTTTCGATGAGCAGCCGGGAGAAGAAGGCGATTCTTCGAATCGATCGTATGGTCGTACCGGCTTAAGAACCACATCAAAACGCCTTCTCACCGCAGAACACATTTCTGCTGAACCATTAAGTCGGCACATTATGCCCCACATCATTACACTTTGCAAGCGAATTCTGGGATTTTTCCTCACGATCGCTTTGAAGCCGGTTGGCCTGGCACGATTTTTCCACAACCTATGGTGGATTGCGGTGCAAAAATCTTCGATAAATTGTGGGTAGACGAAAGTGGAGAAAAATCCCAAATGTTTAAGATTTTTAGAGCTGCCATAGCACCCGGTCATACTCACTGACCATCCGCGCGGTGGAATACCGGTCTGCGGCAAGCTGGCGTGCCTGCGTTTGGATTTTCTGGTGCAACTCCGGTTCGTGCAGCAACCTGAATGCGGCTGCCATCAGCGAGCCCTTTTCCGCAGGATTGGCGAGAAGACCTGTTTCCGCATGGGTAATGATTTCGTTGACGGCTGGTGCATCGAAAGCCGCCACCGGCACTCCGCAGGCCATGGATTCCACCACGGTAAGACCGAACCCCTCCACCGTCGAGGGCATGACGGTAACGTCGAAGCGTTTCATCCACGCGGCGGGGCGGGCGGTGGGTCCGCAGAAATGGACGTGCGATCGAATGCCATACTGCTTGGCCAGACTTTTGAGTTGCGGTTCAATCTTTCCGTAGCCGACCAGCGCCAGGTGCACATTCTGCCACGAGGCGTAATCGGCGATCAGCGCCTGTGAAAATTCAAGGATGAGGCGGTCCAGATTTTTAACCGGATCAAACCGGCCGACGTATCCGATGACTTTTGACCCCGCATCCCAGGGAAGTTCATCGGCGGGAACCGGATCGGTGTGGGAGAGTTCCTCCGTCTCGACGCCGTTGGCGATCACCACCCCGCGGGAGAAATGGCCGTGGGCGGCGATTTTATCCAGCACCGCCTGCGAGGGGGCGATGATGGCATCGGCGGATCGGCTGATAAGCCCCTGGGCGTACCAGTGCCAGAGCGGCCTGTCCTGAAGGGTGTGGATGGACTGAACATAGCGGCATGCCGGGCCCGCACGCCGGCAGAGCGTCGAGAGCAGATTGGCATGCACCAGAACGCTGACCACCACCTGGGGGTCAAGGTGATTAATGATTCTGCAATAGCGACGCACGGCACTCATGTCGCGGGAGGATCGGGCGTGAAGGCTTACGACTTCGCTCCCCTCGACGCGGATCCACTTGGCAACAATTCCCGCGGATTTGATGCTGATCACCGTCGGATTCCACCTGCCAACCGCCCGCAGGCCCCGTACCAGCGACCTCACCACCAGCGGGCTGCCACCGAGGTCCAGATCCGTAATGACAAAGACAATATTTTTCTTCACGCGGTCCGCCGATCCGGCTTTACCACTGGGCTTCGTCAAACGGTGAAACCGGTCCTTTGAGCTTGGGTTTGGGCAGATGACGGATCAGATCGCCGGCCAATCGCGCCATCGCATCCGAATCGATGCGCAGGTTCAACGGAGCGCCTTCCACCGTCCGAATTTTACCGCCCGCCGCCTCCACGAGCGTGCATTCATCCGCGGCTGCGCGGCGTGCGGCATAGGCGCGCGCGAGCAGATCGCGGGAGAAGAGGCACGGAGATTGTATTAAAAATCCCTGGCTGGTCGAGGGCTGAAGCGGCTTGCCCGGTTTGTTGGTCCGCGCCGTGAGTTCCTGGCGTGGTACCACGGGGCAGGCGGCTCCGGTTTCCGCAGCCGCCTCCACCAGGGCATCGAGGATCGAATGCGGCGTCGCCGGACACGACGCATCGTGAATCATCACCCATTTGATGCCGGGCTCCAGTTTTTCCAAGGCGCGGGCCACCGTGCCGCACCAGTCCGGCCCCGCCGCCGAGACCAGCACCCCCTGAAACCCGAGGTTGGGGCCGTAACGCGAACTGACGCGTGAGAGTTCATCCGGCAGCACGCATAAAATCCGCTGCTCGATCTCGTCGCGGTTGGCATAAAGTTCAATGGTTCGCAGAAATATTTCACGGTTATCCGCCTTGTGATAGGGGCGGCCGGAGCCGGCTATCGCCCAGGGCGGATCTGCCATCACAATCAGCACTGCCGTATCAGCCATGTGTGCACACTCCTTTCATTCCATCGTACTGGCGCAAAACAGAGATGCAAACAATACTTTGCCGCGCGGCGCCTCTTCGGAGCTCCCCCGCCGGAGGCGTAGAACGTGCACGGATAAGCGTTCATTTTTCCGCGGCACTTTCCCCGCCGGGCGCGCACTGGAGTTGAGCGTTTGAGAGATTCAGGCGTTGATGGTCCGGCCGTCGACCCCCAGCGCCGCCTCACGCAGCGCTTCGGGAAGCGTCGGATGCGCATGGCAGGTTCGGGCGATATCTTCGCTGCTGGCGCCCATCGCCATCGCCATCACCGCTTCGGCAATCAGACTCGAGGCCTGCGGACCGAGGATATGCACCCCCAGCACGCGGTCGGTTTTCGCGTCGGCCAGAATTTTCACAAGTCCGAAGGTGTCGTTCATGCAGATAGCGCGGGAATTGGCGGCAAAGCGGAATTTGCCGATCTTGAAATCAACCCCCGCCCCCTTGAGTTGCTCCTGCGTTCTGCCCACCCACGCCAGTTCGGGCGACGTATAGACCACAAACGGGATGGTGTTGTAGTCCACGTGTCCCGCCCCGCCGGCAATCCGCTCTACGCACGCCACCGCGTCTTCCTCCGCCTTGTGGGCCAGCATCGGCCCGGCAATGACATCTCCTACGGCAAATATATTTTCAATGGATGAGCGGAAATGTCCGTCCACCTCAACACGTCCGCGGTTATCCACCTTCACGCCGATCTTCTCCAGGCCCAGATCGCCCGTAAACGCCCGGCGGCCGACGGCGACCAATACCACATCCGCCGGCAGTTCTCCCTCTTCATCCGGACGATCCGCGACTTTGGTGCTGTAGCGAACTGAAAGCTGATTCTTTTCCCTGCGCACCCCGCGGGCCTGCGAGTTGAAGTGAAATTTCAATCCCTGTTCCTTCATGGCTCGTTCCATCAGCCGTGCCATTTCCTCATCGCTGCCCGGCAGCACGGACGGGAAAAGTTCCAGCACGGTGACATCGGCCCCCAGCCGCCGCCATACCGATGAAAGTTCCAGCCCAATGGCGCCCGAGCCGACCACCACCATCCGTGCCGGTACTTTTTCCAGCGCAATGGCCTGATCTGAATTGATAATCGTTCGGCCATCAAAGGGAAGATCGGGCAGTTCAATCGGGACGCTCCCGGTCGCGATGATAAAATGCCTTGCTTTGAGGGTGACGGCCTGCGGTGATGACTGCACAAGCAGTTCAGTGGGCGACTTGAATGTTGCGGTGCCCGTGACATGGGTAACCTTATTTTTTTTGAACAGCCCGGCAATTCCGCCTGAAAGCGTTTCAACCACTTTGTTCTTTCGCGCCATCATCGTCGGGATATCCGCTGAAACGCCGCTGCATTTCACACCAATCGGCGCCAGATGATCACGGGCGAGAACCAGTTTTTCGGTGGCGTCCAGAAGCGTTTTACTCGGAATGCACCCGACCCGCAGGCACGTGCCGCCGAGTTTCGGTTCTTTCTCCACACACGCCACGCGCATGCCTAACTGCGCCGCACGGATGGCCCCGGTGTAACCGGCCGGACCGGCGCCGATGAATACAACATCAAACTCCATGGTTTCCATGATCGCCTTTCATTGCGTCATTCAGCTTTGACCCGCACCACGCACGTGGCGCCTGACTTTGGTGGGACGGCTCCCATGGCCGCCCCGCATCGCTCTGCCCGCTGAATCTTACGCGAAATTTTATCCAGCGTCCGCGCGGAGCCCGCCGATAAAACCGCCCCGAACGGACACTGAGATTTCTTCCTCCGTATTTTGGCCCGATTTTCTTGTACCATGACGGTGTGAATGTTATTATGCAAACAAACGGAGAGGCAGATAGGTTTTTTTGTTGCCCCGCCATATTGTTTAGGGAGCCATAATGCCAGAAGGAACCTCGGGAACCAACCCGGACAAGTCCGCAACCGCTGGATCGCAGCGAGGGCGCAAAACGCCAAATCCGGCAATCTCAGATGAAGCTCTGGCCGCGCTCGAGCGTCATTACGGCAGCATGAATGAAGAGCCGGCCCGCGCCGACGCTGATTCCACCAGCGCAACAGGGTTCGCTGCCATGTTGGCCCAGGGATCCGTGGCGGGAGGCTCCAGCGGTGGATCACCCGGAGCTATGTCCGAAACCGGCGGAGGCCAGGAATCAAACCGGCGCGACGGCGGCGAAATACCGGAAGCCAAAATCATCGCGGTGCGACCCGATTCGGCCTCCAACAACACCCCATCATCAGCCGACTCCTCCACCCCATCGGCATCCCCCGCCGACTATGTCGCCGCTGCACCCATCGTCTATGCCTCAACCCCCGTTGAGGATGTGAATGACTGGCCGACCCGCCCGCAGAGCGTTTCGCCAAATCGCCGGCCGGGTGAAGCGCGGCGACGCCCCGGTCAATCCCAAGGCATGCCTGAACACTACAAGGCCTTTCTTCCCATCCTCATCGCCACCGGGCTCGGAGCGCTGGCCGTGGGAATCTGGGCGGTAACGGTATTGGCCGGCAGTTCATCTTCCGGCGGCCATCACAAAGCTCCCTCATTATTCGTGGAAGTATCGACTCTCGGAATTCCTCTCGGACTCATCATGCTCGCCCTGAGCGGATTTATATTAAAGCGATATTGGAAAAAACGTTAGCCATCCCGGCCTCCACCCGGTCAACCCCTATCAACCCCGCTCCACTCCCCAAGTCTACGCATTTATTTGGCCGGCTGCTGCCCGGCTTGCTTTTCCGCTTCCTTTTTGGCGGCCGCGGACAGCATTCGCGATTCAAAATCGATGGTGAATTGCCGCCATGTTTTGATCTTGCCCGACCGGACATCCGCATCCACCGATTGAATCAGTTGGGTAAACGCCAATTCGTCCGCGATGCGTCGCTTGATCACCTTACCGCCGGAGCCACCCTTTTTCAGACCGAGCATCTTACGCACGTCCAATTTCCAGTCCGCCCCGTGCCGGACGAGATGAAGCGACCGCTCTCTGCCGTGCGCCTCGGTACTCTTGAATCGAATCGTCGCACGATTCGCCTTGATCGTCACCTGGGATGACGGCAGCGACGCCTTGAGCGCATCAAGCTGTGCGGTGACCGATTCGCCGGGTTTGCGCCCCGGGGGCGGGCCGAGTTTCTTCCTGGCTTCCGCAAGCATCGACCCCATCGATGCGGTCATGCCGGCAAAAGCGCTCGCCGCCTGCTTCTCCAGCGCAGTGCGCCCGTAAAGGCAGGCGGAGATTT
>JAJZNY010000183.1 GCA_021852245.1 Planctomycetota bacterium
CCACGTGATAGCTGGCGATATCAACTTTTTTGCCGTTCACTTTCACATGTCCGTGGGCCACGAGTTGGCGCGCGGCCCAGATGGATCGCACGACGCCGAGGCGGCGCACGACATTATCCAGCCGCATCTCCAGAAGCTGCTGCAGGGTGTCGGCGGTGTTACCCTTGGTCTTTTTGGCCTTGGTCATGTAGCGACGGAACTGCTTTTCCAGCACATTGTAGTGCGCCTTCATCCGCTGCTTTTCGCGCAGACGAATTCCATATTCCGAAAGGCGGCGGCTGCTGCGCAGGCCGTGCATACCCGGTGGAATATATGTATCGTCCCCTTTTTTGGAACGATGTTTTGGAAGATCCTCAATGGCAATGCCCAAGCGACGGGAAATGCGTACCTTGGGCCCCAAGCGGCGGGACATAAAAACTCCTCACGTCTACCGTCGGCAGGTGGTATTGTTTCCCCTGCCCCGTTCAAAGCCGGCGTACCCTGCGGTGAGCGTCACCACGGGCCTTCTCGGCGGATTTACAGCCCAGAGAGTATAACCCCATCCGGCGACGGACTCAAATAGGCGAAAATTGTGTACCATATTTCAGCTCGAGTTCGTATCGGGCGGGAAACCTTCGATCATTGGACAGCGGCTCGGCTTGAATCGGGCCGAATTCCCCTTTGCGTGCTATACTTCCCCTTTTGAGGAGGCGATTACATGCCACGGGAAAATCTGGAAGCGATCTTGGCCGAACTCGAGGCGCGGGTGCAAAACATCCGCGACTCTCTTTGACGTCGATGGCAAAAAGATAAAAATCAAAGCGCTGGAAGAAAAGATGTCCGCGCCGGATTTCTGGAATCATCAGGATTCCGCGAACAAAGTCATACGCGAATTCAAAAGTCTCAAGGCCGTGCTGGAACCGTTTGATGCCGTTGCACGGGGGCTGGAAGATGCGCACGTCATGCTGGAACTCGGTGGCGAAGGAAACGACGCCGCACTGATTGAGGAAGCCGACCAGACCATTGCCGCCCAGGAAAAGGCGTTTGCACAACTGGAATTGCAGGCCTTGTTCTCGGGCCCGCATGATGCGTCCGATTGTTACGTGCAGATTCATGCCGGCGCCGGCGGAACGGAAGCCTGCGATTGGGCCGACATGCTGTTTCGCATGTATATGCGGTATTTTGAGCGGCGCGGCTGGGATGTTTCCGAGGTGGATCGGCTCGACGGCGAACAGGCGGGGATACGCAAAATCACGCTGCTGGTCAAAGGCACCTATGCAACGGGCACGATGAATTGCGAGGTGGGAGTGCATCGGCTGGTGCGGATCAGTCCGTATGATGCCAATGCCCGCCGACATACCAGTTTTGCCAGCGTGGATGTAACGCCCGTTTTTGAGGGGGCGGATGACGAATTAATCATCCCGGAACATGAACTGGAAATCGTAGCATTTGTGCGGGCCAGCGGACCAGGCGGACAGAATGTCAATAAGGTTGCTTCCGCGATTCGGGTTACTCATAAACCGACCGGGATCCAGGTGGTTTGCACCAGTGAAAGATCGCAGGTGCAGAACCGGGCACTGGCACTGGATATGGTCAAGGCAAAAATATTACGCATGCAGGAAGCGCAGCGCGATGCCGAGCTTGCCAAACTCTACGGTGAAAAGGGGGAAATTGCTTTCGGATCGCAGATTCGCAGTTATGTGCTGGATGATCGACGGGTGAAGGATCATCGCAATGGGCATGAGGTATTTCAACCCGAGGTGGTGTTGGATGGCGATATTCAGGGATTTATCGATGCGCAGCTTCGTTACCAGGCGCAGCAGCGGAAATTAGCTGCGCAGAAATAACCCTCCAAGGCCACGGTGGACCGCCCGAGGCGGTTCGCCATAGCGATCCCTGCCGCACGATTTGCCGCCATGGGTGATGGTGCATGATCTGCGGGAACAGCTGCATTGACGTCGGGCGCACGATCCAACGCTCGTCGGCGGTCATCGATTCGCAGATGCTTTACCGCACGCCGGAAAGTGACGACCGAACCGGCGTCAGTTGGATTACTGGCGGTAGGAGGTGGCTTACTACTGCTTCGTCGCCGGAGGCGTAATACGGCGGCATGATCACGGGCACGAGTATCATTTCGTTACCCCCTGGGACGGAATTCGCTTTTCCCTATCCACTTTTTTATGGCTCCATTGGTTGCGCGAATCGTATAAATCCAGATTAACTGCAACTATCACGGGGATGGCGAGTTTATATTTTTAGGCAGACGGCGGTTGCGCCACGCATACTTGGATTTTGGCTGTTCGAAGGAGTAACACCCTATGCAAAAAATGAAATGGCTTATTCTGGCTTCTCTCACCTGCAGCGTGGGGCTTATCGGCGGGTGTGCGTCGGTCAGTGTTCATCCGGTCAGTGTAGCGGACGCCAATAACCCAGCCGTGAGCGGTATCCGGTTTTATCAGTCCAGTCCGTATCTGCTGGTGACCGAGATGCCGACCCCAATGCACGTTCTGATCAAGCGCAACTTTCCAGGCATGCCGCCGCGCGGACCCGGTATGGCGATGCGAGGCCGAATGGAACATCAGCATTGGGGGCATGGGGACGATCGTGCGGAGCATCATCATCGCGATGGGCGACGCATGATGCCTAAATGGCGCGGCCGGCACGGCGGACCTATGGGTCATCGCCGACCAATGCCACCGATGAAGATGGCGATCACCCGGCCGCAGCACATGATGATGCTGCAAATTATCTATCTCCCGGACTTCAGCAAGCCGTATGTGGCTAATTTCAACAATCCATTCTCCCGCGGCAAGAATTCCATTGTGCTTGCCAATGGTTGGGAACTCATGGGCATCAATGTGAAAGGGCATGTGAAAGAACCACCTTCGACTCGAGCGGTGACAGCTTTGCCTATGCATCCGCCCCATCCCTTGGCTCCAATGATGATGCGAGCCATGGGCATGCGACATGGAAGAATGGGGCCGATGCGGAAGATGAAGATGATGCGGCGGCCTGGTATGCGTTTCAATCGCCGACACGCCATGATGATGTGGCGACGAGCCGCCATGGCCATGGGAATCAAACCTGGTCTATATCAATTTGTATACAATCCGAAAACTGGCCAACTCATCGGGCTCAGAGCGGTGCGAATTCTGCCAGGGATGATGCAGATGGGGCTTCATCCGAAGTGGCATCATAAAGGACGTCGTAAGCACCCGATGAAGTGAGCACAACACCCGAGAGTACACTCCAAGGGGCGACTCCCTTAGCCAACAGGTGGCTGCAAACTTGTTTTGTCCTTTGTCTATAGGAAATGGGGACCGAAGTACATCGGCCCCCATTTCGCTGCGCCCGAAGGTTAAGCTTTCTTGGAGCTTGCCTCTCAAAACGAAATGAATGTTGACCCGACCGAATGCCGGCACCTTTTACGTAAGGGGCCGGTCCTACCGTAAGCCCGGCGGGTGCAGATAGCACTTCCTGCGTGGCGCTGCGAAACACCGTCATCATACCAGTATTGAATGAGATGAGTTGCATTTTTGGATTGCAGAAATCCTGCGCCGCAAATATCCTAATTGGAGAGTGTAAGTCTTATGCGGTGGCATCAGCCGGAAAGATGGAGAATTATGAAATCTGATATACCTTTTTCCCGCAGATTCGTTCGTTTTCTCGCCAGATGCGGACTTGCGGCAGTAATATCATGTACCGGCGTTACCGTCGCATCCCAGGCGATGGGTGCTGATGCAGGCGAATGCATTTTGACCGGACTTTCCCCCGCACAGATCAATGCGAAAGCCAATGCGCTCCTGGCCAAAATGACCTTGAAAGAAAAAATACATCTTCTGGCAGGCAATGGGAGCATGTGCACGCGACAAGTGAAAAAGCTTGGTATTCCCAGGCTTAACATGAGTGACGCATCGATCGGTGTGCGCGTCTATGGCCCGTCGACCGCGTACCCGGCTTCAGTATGCCTGGCCGCCACCTGGAATCCGAAGCTGGCGATGCGAGAGGGGCAATCGTTGGGATCTGATGCTCGTGCGCGTGCGGTCAATATTATTCTTGGGCCGGGTATTAACATCATGCGGGAGCCGCAGGCGGGAAGAAATTTTGAATTTTTGGGCGAAGATCCTTTTCTGACGAGCCGAATTGCCGTCCCGTGGATCATCGGTCTTCAGTCCATGGGTGTTGCGGCATGTGCCAAACATTACACGGCATACGAACAGGAGACACAACGCGGTACTATCAATGCGACGGTGACACGACGGGCACTGCAGGAAATTTATCTCCCCCCCTTCCGAGCGGCGGTTCGCGATGCCCACGTTTGGACCATCATGGCGGCGTATAATCGGGTTAACGATTTCTACTGCACGGCGAGTCACTATCTGCTGACGGATGTGCTGCGCCATGAGTGGGGATTCAAGGGAGTGTTGATGTCCGACTGGGGTGCAACGCACGCGACACGCGGCCCCATGTCTGCAGGACTGGACCTGGAAATGCCGAATAACCAGTATTACAACTACCAGAGGATCGATACATTTATCAAGAAAAAAGACATTACGATACACCAGATCAACCAGCATGTGCGGCGATTACTCCGCATGATGATTGCCATGGGCTTCATGAAAAAGCGTGTGGAGAAGCAGAGCATCCCGCTCAATAATCCGCGGTCGGCCGCCACGGCGTTCAAGGTCGCCGCCGAGGGGACGGTACTGCTGAAAAACAAGAATGGCATTCTGCCGCTGCATCGCTCGAGCCTCCGGACGATTGCCGTGATCGGTCCGATGGCAACACCCGCCATATGGTGCGGCGGCGGCAGCGCCTATGCTCCGTCGATTATCAATCCGATCAGCATGCTTGCGGCTCTGCGTGCTGCGGCCGGACCGCATGTACGCGTGGTGCGGATACCCTTCAATGCCAAAATGGCCCGCTTCTGGGGCCGCGGGGATTTTCATACTCCGGACGGGAAGTCGGGACTATTGGGACAGTATTACGATAACAGCCGATTGGCCGGGAAACCGGTCATGACGCGGATTGATCAACGGATTGGCTTTAACTGGGGACAGTTTTATCCGGTTCCAACGCACCATGAAAACGGGCACTTCTCGGTGCGATGGACCGGTACCATTACGCCCCCATCCACCGGTACGTATCTGTTTGAAGCGTCGGCGACCGATCCGTGCCGCGTGATATTGAATCATCGGCGCGTTATCCGTATCGGTCGTTGGGATAACGCCATGACGCAGAAACTCGTCGGCATTCGCCTTAAAGGCGGCAAGACTTATCGGCTGAAGGTGGAATATTTCGGAAAGCATTGGAATGCCGAGATGGAGTTCGGCTGGGTACCCGAGGGCGATGAGTTACTTACTGCCGCCGAGAAGCAAATTCTGCGCAAAGCCGACGTGGTCATTGCTTGCATGGGTTACGGCCCCAATGTTGAACATGAAGGGATTGATCATACGTTCCATCTCTGGGGTCCGCAGGATCAATATCTGCGTGAAGCGGCGGGAATCAATCCACACACGATCGTCGTACTCAATGCCGGTGCGCCGATCGCCACTGCCCCCTGGATTCACCGCATTGCAGGATTCATCGATGCGTGGTATCCGGGTGAGAACGGTAATCGGGCCGTTGCGGATATTATCTTCGGCAAGATCTGCCCAAGCGGACGTCTGCCGGATACTTTTGCCCGGCATTGGCGGGATGAACCAGCCTACGGACATTTCCCTGGCCATGCCGGGCAGGTTATTTTTAACGAGGGAATTTATGTCGGTTACCGATGGTTTGACCATTACCACATTAAACCCCTTTATCCTTTCGGGTATGGGCTTTCGTACACGAGCTTTTCATTTGGAAAGCCGATGGTCAAGCAGTTCGGCAGCGGAAAAGAAATGGTCGTGCATGTAGGGGTTCCGGTTACCAATACGGGTAAGCGAGCCGGTGCTGAAGTGGTACAACTTTACATACGGCCGCTGGTGGATCGTCGGCATCGCTGCTTCCAGACGCTCAAGGGGTTTGCCCGCGTATCGCTGAAACCGGGGCAGACGGGTACGGCCGATCTGAATTTGAAATGGCGAGATTTTGCGTATTTCAGTTCCGAGCACAACAAATGGGTTGTACCGACAGGTAATTATGAGCTGGCGATTGGCGATTCGAGTCGGGACATTCTGGCGTCTGCCGTTGTACACGTTGCGAAATGACCCTGAGGCGGCGTCCAGCCCGAGAGCAAACTGTGGCAGCCGACAGGGGCCGGCGTCATCGCTGATATGGGTGCCCCACGCGCCATCGCCTTGTGTGCGCTGGCTCCTTGGCTTGGCGGCGGCACACGGGCTGGAGCGCGGACTGTATTGCAAGGCCCGCTTCAAGTAGAATCCCCGCCATGGAAAAACAGGAACCCATAACAGTTGAATTGCGGAAAGACTTCCGATTTGAAGCGGCACACCGGCTGCCCAAGGCTCCCGCCGATCACAAATGTTCGCGACTGCATGGCCATTCGTTCTGCATCGAGATTGCAGTCGCCGGCACCGTCGATCCGGAGACGGGCTGGCTGATGGATTTTGGCGATCTTA
>JAJZNY010000435.1 GCA_021852245.1 Planctomycetota bacterium
TCAAAGACCGAATCGAAATTCTGTCAGGTGAGACGCTCGGCATTTTCAAAAGCAGTGCACCAATCGCATCGTTAAGATGACGGATGTTGGTGAGCGTAGAACTGTACGGCTTACGAAGCTCGCTGAATAAATCACCCGGGGAGCTTCCTGCCGAGACACCGGCGCACAGGCCGCCGACCGCTATGAACATCGTGAGTTTATGGATGCCTTTTATCTTCACGTTGTTTTGCTCCCCGAGATCATATCCTGATAAAGTGCTTCGAGCCGATCGACCATATCCGTAGATCGGAACTCTTTTTCGGCAAGGTCTCGTCCCGCTTTGCCCAATTCAGTCCGCAAATTCATGTCACCTGCCAGAAGCCGCACGGCCGCTTCCAGGGCCTCTCGATCACCAGGGGAAATCAGTACGCCGGTCATGCGGTCGATGCAAATCTCGTTGGCCCCGTCACAGTCATAGGTGATGGTCGGCCGTCCCGCCAGCATCGCCTGCGGGACGGCGCGCGGCAGGCCTTCGCGATAGCTTGGATGGATCAGAACATCCATGGCGGAAATCAAATGTCCAACCTCCTCCGGCGGCACCAAGCCGGTAAGTGTAAAGTATTTCTGCCAATTGTGTTGGGCAATCGCCTCAGAGAATCGATCAAAAAATATCCCATCCCCGACCCACATGAAGTGAATATGGGGGATATCTTTAATCAGATTACGGGCGACCGACAAAATGTCATCGTGCCCTTTGAGGGGCTGAAGCCGGGCGATGGTGCCGAACACTACGGCGGAATCCGAAATATTAAAGCGTTTGCGTACCGACTCCCGTGCTATCGGATCGAATCGGAATTTCTCAATCTCCATTCCGCTGCGAATGGTGACGTACTGGTCACTTTGGCCGACGTGCTGTGCCAGCGCCTGCCGCCTCATTGCATCGGCGACAACGACCATTTTATCGCAGCGCCGGGCCGCCCAGCGTTCCAAACCTGCCCACGCATGAAAAACCGCTCGATTCTGATAGGGATGAAACGGAAGGCCGTGAATGGTGTGTACCACTCTCGGACCTCGTCCGAATGCCGCGGCCCGGCCCAGGATGCCAGCCTTGCTTGAGTGCGTATGCCATATATCGGGTTTAATCGCGGTAACGTGACGTTTAAGACTACAAAAGGCGGACCAGTCACAATAGGGGGACGGATTGCGCACCAAATTTCGCTCCAGAATCACCTGATAACCGCCTGCCATCGCCCGCTCCATCAGCGTACCCTCGCGTCCCGGACTCGGACCGGTGATCAGGACCACTTCATGGCCACGAGCGTGCAATCCCTCGCAACTCAGAAGGGTATTTTCCTGAGCCCCTCCCACAATAAGTCGCGTGATGACGTGTGCAATCTTCAAGCCATGAACTCCGGCATCGAGAGCCTTCGAATCCAACTACTCCGCATCCGAGTAGCGAACCCACATCAGGCAGAGGCCCGACGCCGGTACACACGGACCAACATCAGAACGCCGACCGGACTCGATCGCTCGTGTGATCTGGGACGGCTCCATGCGCCCTCGGCCGATATCCAGCAGCGTGCCTACCATATTTCTCACCATATGATATAAAAAGCCGTCCCCTTCCACACTCATGATGATCATCGGGCCTCGCCGATGTATATCACAGTGAAAGATGGTTCTTACCGTTGTCTGCCGCTCGTCCTCACCACCTCGAAACGCGGCAAAATCGTGGCGGCCCACAAAATATCGGCAGCCCGCCCGCATCGCCTCGATCGAAACATCCTGCCAATAATGGTACATGTATTGGCGGTTAAATAGCGGTCGATCCTTACTCTGCCAGATGACGTAACGGTAACGCTTACACCGCGGTCTTGTTACGTCGAAATGATCCGCAACAGGTTCAATGCGCCGGATCAGCACATCGTGCGGCAAGCGGCTGTTTACCGCCATGCGAAACCGGTCCAAGGGTATCTGGATGTCAGCTCGGAAGACGGCAACCTGTCCCCACGCGTGCACCCCGGCATCGGTGCGCGATGCTCCGGAAATGCCGATGTTGCGGTTAAGGATTTCGGAGAGGCCTTTTTCGACAATACCTTGAACCGTCAGAATCGGTTCGCGCTGGCGCTGCCAGCCGCTGTACATCGTCCCGTCATACGCGATGGTCAGCTTATACTGCTGCAGTTTCACCGGCTCCGGCATTCAGGCAGCCGCCGCACCAAGACCATTCTTGACCAGAAGTTCTGCGATCTGGATACCGTTAAGTGCCGCCCCCTTAAGCAATTGATCACCGGAGACAAACATGGCGATGGATCGATTGGATGGATCGCTCATATCCTGCCGAATTCGCCCGACCAGAACATCATTTTGACCTGACGCTTCGCGAGGCATGGGGAAGTAATTGCGATGCGGATCATCCACCAGTCGCACGCCCGGCTGATCGGTCAACCAATTTCTGACCTCCGAGGGGGAAATCGGGTTGGTGAATTCCACATTGAGTGCCTCGCAATGTGCCCGGAGAACAGGAACCCGGACGCAGGTGGCGGATATGCGAATGTCAGGATCATTAAATATTTTTTTGGTTTCCCGCACCATCTTCAATTCTTCTTCGTTATAAAGCGAGACGGGATCGACCGCCGCGTTATGGCTGAATAGATTGAAGGCGTAGGGGTGGGGGAGTACCTGAGGTTTATGATCACCGCCTTCTAAGTATGCCTTGGTCGCATCGAGCAACTCCTGCATTGCGGCGGCACCACCTCCGCTGGCTGCCTGATACGTGGCGGCGATGATCCGTCGTATCCGGTTGTGGCGGTGTAACGGCCACAGCGGGACGAGTGCGATGATCGTGGAGCAATTCGGATTCGCGATGATTCCCCGATGTTTCAGTACCGCGTCTGGATTGATCTCGGGGATCACCAATGGAACATTCGGATCCATTCGGAAAGCCGAACTGTTGTCGATTACAACGCAGCCGCATTCTGCGGCAATCGGAGCGTATTTTTTACTTATACTGCCACCGGCGGAAAAAAAGGCGATATGTGCACCGCGAAAACTGTTTTCATCCAGCGCTTCAACGGTAAATTCGCGATTGCCGCACTTCATCTTCCGTCCACTTGATTTTGCCGACGCCAGAAGGCGCAAAGATCCGAAGGAGAAATGTCGACGGGCGAGTAAGTCTAGAAACTCGACCCCTACGGCGCCTGTCGCACCGACGACCACGATATTGAGATTACTCATGTAAGCTACGTCCTGTTTCTGCAACTCGCCACAGGGGCGACATTTCACGAATCCATAAATCCGCAATGACAGTTATGGAAGCACCAAACTATCATCATAATAGGAGGTCAACCGGGATGACATCTCAATCAGATGCTCGCTTTTCTTCGCGATTTGGAGAGGCGGAATCAGTCCGAATATACGGCATAATCCTTCCGGTAATGCCGTCAAATTCCTCAAGGGTTTCAGGTTTGGCTTGATCCCAAACGGCACGTTCTAAATAGGCGGTATTTCCATCGCGGAGAAATTCAATGGCGTCATAACCGGCCTTGGCCTCCGGAACGACGCAATTATTAATAAACCACTCCAGACCACTGAATTTCGCCTTCATGAGCTCCTGTGCTCGTCGGTAAAGCTGCTCAAGCAATTCTCGCCCTCTTGCAGGTTCATTTTCCATGGCATCACGAAGAATGCGGTATCCAGTGATGGATAGATCTCGGCGAGTTATTGCTTCGTTCATATCACGGGAATGCATCGCACGCTGATATGCTCTGGCATCGGAAATAATCTCCATCGGAAAGGTAAGAAACAAATCTGTGCGTTCAGCAACGCCACCGTTCTGCATGATAGACAGAATGACCAGGTTTTTATTGGGATTGCATACCCGATGAATCACTCCCGGCTGGAAATAAATCAGCTTGTTTGGTTCCAAATCCAATACCTCGAAGCCTTGATAGGAAAGCAGTTCGAGTTTCCCGTATCCAGAAATGACATAGTAGGATTCGGCACTTACGCTATGAAAGTGTGCTCCGCCGCCAATAACCCCGTCCGGCCCCGGTTGTTCATATACCTTGATCCTGCTGAGCCCGATTCCACCGGGTAGCAGCAAATTCCGCAAATCCATGACATCCACGATACCCCGGTAGCGTATCACCCGCAACCACAAGGCAATTTTGTTTGGCTACCGACCTATCCCGGCCGATTCGTTGGTCCAGATCGCGTCTTGCCGCTCGGCCCTAGACTGAAACCGGCTCGCGTGCGAGTTGGGCTGCTGCAGTGAACAGATTAATCAATACAGGGACTTCCGTAGCGAAAAGAGATCGTGTTTGCGGGTTGACAGCTTTTTATGGGAGTTTAGACTTCGGCCATGGGCGGGTTCCGATTTGCATACGTTCCATGGTTGATCATTGTCGTTGCCGTTGCACCCATTTTTTGTCCATGCCACCGAACCGTAATCACCGCAATTGCTTTTCCTGCCGACCATGGCGTTCGATGTACGATGGCAACCGGAATTTGTGCCGCGCGATGCGCCGTTTTATCCGAGAATTGCCTTGCACATCGGCCGATTTCAAATTGCTTTTGCTGTCTCTATCATATCTTTTCGGGTATTGTCAGCGGCTCACGGGTTAGCTTTCACTCGACTCATAGTGCCAGACTTAACCGTCCCGTAACCCGGCAAGCGACCTGCGACAAAATCGCCAGACGCTTGACCAGATGTTCACATCGTCATCTGGCCGAACTTAAAACTGGTAAAAGCCTTCTGCGCCAGCACTGCGCGCTGAGAATCTGATCCATACCCAAATAACACACCTTTCTCCCCGTGACCTTTCGGATGTTGATTTTTATCGTTACGGGTTGGTCAGTTGAATCACGCATTGGAGATAAGTGGCATGACAAATTTGTGGTTACCTACAGTAGTGGGGGCGCTCCTGATAACGGGCTGTGCCCAATTACCCAATATCGCTCCGCCGACAAGAGATAATCCGGCGAATCCGACGGCCTCCGCCGGAAAACCATTTACAGGGGGAGATTTCCTGAATGTATCGGGTTCCGGCAGCGACATTGCGATGCCGAGTATCACGGCGGGTGTCGGCTTGCCCGGTGCCCCCGCAGCAGCCCGAAATTCACCGGCCGCGTCATCCGGGTCAGACATGAAGATGCCCGGCATGAAAATGCCTATGGGAGCCATGAAAGGCATGGCCAAGAGTACGGAGGAGAATCAATGAAGCGTAACAACGCGACACATTTCGTTCGTGGAGCTTCCGCAGGAATAATGCTCGTCGGCGGAATTCTTGGTGGCTGTGCTACCGTGCCTCGCCAAGCCGGATTCAAATCTGTCTCAGCGATAGCACGGAAACGTCTGAACACCGAGGTGATCTGGGCCCAAAATCATCGGCAGCAGATGAAGCTTCATGCAATCGTTGTTCGACTGCTTGCTCAACCGCTCACTCCGGCGGATGCGGTGGAAGTGGCGCTGCTGAATAATCCGTCGCTTCAGGAGCGTTATGAACAACTCGGCATTTCCGAGGCGCAGGTGATTCGCGCCGGGGTCATCAGCAATCCAGTACTTGCTTTCGATTTTCGATTCCCCGCAGCACCGAATTATGGTTGGGATGCAAGTGTCGCGCAGGATTTTGCGGATATTCTTCTGTTGCCGGCGAGAAAGAAGGAATCCGAGGCGCAATTTGCCGCCATGAAGTCATTGGTCGGCCAGTCGGTGATCCAACTCGCAACGCGAACACGTCAGGCATACTACCGGGTCGTTGGGGATTCGCAGCTCATCGAATTGGAAACCAGTGTGAAGGCAGGTGAGGCCGCCGCGCTGGATATGGCAAAAAAACTCAGGCAGGCAGGTAACATTCCTTCATTGACGTACGATCGCCAGCTTGCCATGTATGAACAGATTCGACTGCAACTTGCGATGGACAAGGCCAATTATCTTGAAGATCGCGAGCGGATGTTTCGGCTCATGGGGTTGTGGGGGGTGCAGGCTCACGTCCGTCTTCCCAATCGTCTGCCCATTCCCGCTCGCAGTATCCCCTTCAACGGCCTAACCGCCATGGCTTTACGCCAGAGTTTGCTGCTGACAGCCGCCCGCCATGAGCTTCAAGCCGCCGGGGTAGATGTGCGCGTCGCAGGCTGGGCGGGGATATTGCCTGGCGCTACCATCGGTATGAATTACGTGCGTGATCCGGACGTCCGTGGCACTTTAGGACCGGCCATTTCCGTGCCTGTACCGATTTTCAGTCAGGGGCAGCCATCGCAGGCGATGGCCCGTGCCCGCTATCTGGCGGCCTGGCGACATTATGAGGCGCTGGCGATTGACATTCGCTCGCGTGTGCGGGCACGGTGGGTGGCGGTGCGTGCCGATCGGCGGAGGGTTAAGTTTTATCAGCGTGTCATGTTGCCGCTTCGGCGGCGAATGCTTGCAGAGACGCAACGTTCCTACAACGGCATGTTTGACAGTGGCTTTCTGCTGATGCAGGCCAAGATCGATGAAATCAACACGGCTCGAAGTTATGTCAAAGCGCTGGAAAGCT
>JAJZNY010000193.1:0-1527 GCA_021852245.1 Planctomycetota bacterium
CGCCGAGCCCGCAAAAAGCGAATCCCCACATCAGCCGCGTGCGGATGCGACAAGGTTAACGCGAGCGGTGTTTTTGGTGGCCGCTGCGGCCAGTGATGATACGCAGTCGTAAAAAGCCAGACCGGACCGCGGATATGAGCGGTGGTCAGGGCGTACCAATGAATATGATGGGCGGCACTGAGAGGAAAATGCCGCTGCTGGAATAATTTTGAAGAGTCAGTCGCGTATGTCGACAGAAACCGCAGACGACGACCGAGGAGTTCCACTCGAATATGAGTGCCGCGAGGCAGATGATGTTCGGCAAATTGCCGCAATTTCTGAGGATCGCGAAAGAAGGCGGTTGCAGATGCAGCGGAATCGTCAACGACTAAATTGACGCGCTGAGCCGTGGCGGTAACGGTAACCTGCGGCCGGGAGGCAGCCAGCAGGGTCAGCAGCGCGGCAAGCGAAAGCAAGGTAACGGTGAGGCGATGCAACCGACCGCCATTTTTTTTCAGCGCCACACCGGCCACTATTATGACCGGCAGGACGCCAAATAATATCCATGGATATTGCCATACCACCATGGGGAATGATGTTACCCTATTTGAGTCGCGAGGTTTCGATTATTTCGTCAATGAGATCAGCAGCGCTTATTCCATCAGCGATGGCTTCATAACTGAGGAGGAGTCGATGCGCCAGGACTGAGGCGGCAAGGGCCGCAATATCCGCCCTGGCCACCCATGTACGCCCTGCGGCGAGCGCCACGACCCGGGCGCATGCCAGAAGTTGTCGGCCGGAACGCGGGCTGCATCCCAACCGCACATATTTTTTAATTCGGCTTGAGGCGCTGGGCGATTCGCCGTGCGTCGCCTCCAGCAGGGATGCGGCCGACGCGAGTACTTCCGGTGAGATGAGCACGTGTCGGGCCAGTGCCTGCATGTCACTGAGGCGGACCGGGTCGAAGATCGGTGAGGGCGTCATTTCATCCGGTACACCGGCAATGACCTGCATTAAATCATCACCTGAGAGGTTGGTGACACAAAGTTTCATCATGAAGCGATCGAGCTGGGCTTCCGGCAGGGGAAATGTGCCTTCCATTTCGATGGGATTCTGCGTGGCCAGAACAAAAAACGGTCGAGGCAATCGGTGTTGCTCCCGCCCGACGGTAACGGTCTGCTCATTCATGGCTTCAAGCAGAGCGGACTGCGTTTTCGGCGCAGCACGATTGATTTCATCGGCTAAGATGAGATTTCCGAAGATGGGTCCGGGTTGAAATTGCAGGCGGCGGTTACCGCTTTCATCGGTCAGGAGAATATGGCTGCCGATGATGTCCGCCGGCATCAGATCCGGCGTGAAAGATATGCGGGACATTTGCAGATCCAGCAGGCGTGCGAGCGTCTTGACCAGCAGTGTCTTGCCCAGCCCCGGAACCCCCTCCAAAAGCACATGCCCGCCCGCCAACATGCTGACGATGGTCATTTCAACTATTCGATGATGACCGATGATGACCTGCTCCACGCCGCGGCATAATTGCTGATAATCGCG
>JAJZNY010000193.1:1627-6461 GCA_021852245.1 Planctomycetota bacterium
CCAGCCCCGGAACCCCCTCCAAAAGCACATGCCCGCCCGCCAACATGCTGACGATGGTCATTTCAACTATTCGATGATGACCGATGATGACCTGCTCCACGCCGCGGCATAATTGCTGATAATCGCGAGCAAAATCGGATATCTGTTCATCCAGCAACTTGGGATCGATATCGCCGGTTGACTGGGTATCGGTTTTGGGTGCAGGATCAGGTTTCATGGACGCCTCGGATTTGGATCTCGTCATCATTTAGCTCTTGGTCGGTGTAGCCGATAATCCGGATATGGTGGACGCCACTGCCTCCCGGCCCGCGGTTTTCTCCGACTGAATCCGGAAATATTCCAAGGGGGCCGAATGGAGTTTTGCCTGATCAACCGGCATAAAAAACAGGTAAAGATTCAGCAGCAGAAAGAGGAGCGCCGCCACCGAAATCTTTAGCCAATATGGAATGATGGCGTTGGTAAGTTGACTGAAGCCTCCCTCAAAGATACCGGCGACCACAAACATATGCGCCGAGCCGAGCAGCAGGCAGATGATATCATGGCGCTGGGCCCGGATGGCGCCCAAGACCGACCCGTACCGTCCGCCACGGGTGAGTTCGGCGCGGGCGATGATCAGGCCCGCAGCACTGGCCACGCAGATGGCCGGCAACTCAAATGAGCCGTGCGGCCCCACCCAAGCCAGCAGATAGGTGCCGACGCCATCGGCAAAATACCGCTGTGCCAGCGAACCCAGCATCATCCCGTTGTAAAAAAGCAGGCCGACGGTGATCACACCGAATATCGTTGCCGTAGCAAAACAGAGTATGCCAACCAGGATATTATGCGTAAAGAGCTTGACGGTGAACGCAACATTTTGGCTGATTGAGTAGCTGAAATGCTTCCCTGATTGTATGTCGAATCGCTCCTTGACGCGGTGAGCGGGACGCTGTCGCCAGAACTCCCGCGGCACAATGGAAAGGGCCGTGGATGGGTGCAGACTGGTGGTTACCCAGCCGAACACCGTTCCGCCGAACATGATACCCGCCGCCAAAAGCAGCACCATCCATTGCCGCCTTGCGGTGGCCGGGAATTCATGCCGCAGCAGGCGCCACCATGCCCGAAAGAAAGACTGATGTGGGGGTGGCGAAAGCGTCTGATACGCCCGGGCCACGAGCCGCTGGAGAAATTCAGTCACTGCGGCACTGCCCCCCGCGGTCCGCATCAGGCTCAGGTCGCTGGAAACGAGGCGGTAGAGCGTGAAGATTTCCTCAGATTCGGCGGCGGTAAGCGGTTTGCCACGACCATCATAGCGGTCAAGCAGGGAGTTGAGGCGATCCCAGCGGGGCCGGCGTAACACTATAAAATCATTTAGATTCACCGGACCGCTCCTGCACCGCCGCCATACCGTCACGTCGGCGTCTGTCCAAGTGTTATCTTCGCCCCGGCGGTGCTAAAAATCAATGCGGAGTTCGGCCGGGCTGGCGGCGCCGGCTGAGAGGAGGAAGTAGAAAGACGAACGCGGAGCACATATTGAATCGTACCTACGACGTGATGTCATCTATTTTTTCTTGCACGAAGCGCCAGGACGACACGACAACGCGCACGGGTTTCTGCCGGCGCCCTTGCGTACCAGTGTGTCCATTCCGGTACAAGAGCTGATCTCGTCGTTCGCAGCACGATGCCTGCTTGCTGACCGTTCAATGCTCGCCATCGCACGTCCGTATTAAGCCTACCTGAAAAAATCCACGACCCAACATTTTGTGTCTACGCTCTTTCGATTGCGGCAGCAACGTGATATCATTCTCTACGGCGTAAGCCTCAGGCTACCTGCACGTTGAATTGTTTATTCACGAAAAGCCTGATGCTATTTCGCGATTGCGATTTATGTGTGGCCCGAGTTACTGTCCAGAGTTTCTTCGGTACCTCTTGGCATACCCGCCACCACCCTGAACTAGGATCGCGGCTTTTACGTAACCGAATGCAGTGGCTGGATTGTATTTCAGCCTTAGCACGTCAAGTGCCGATAATACCGCGGTAGGTATCGCCATCACCGACAGGCAAGGTGGGGCATCGCCGTCGGATCGCAGCGGTTTTACCGCAGTGCTTTGACGTCCGGAAATGTAGACGGAGATATCATGACTCAGGCTTCAACGGCTCATGCTGACCATGGCCATACCCACGACCACGAACATGCACATGATCCCGGACAGACCGACGGTATCGGTTGCGCCTGTGGGCATGATCATGGTGAGGGGGGGCACACTCACGCCGGCGTCGGATTGAATTTTCAGTTGACGGTGATCGTCCCGGTTACCGTCGCCCTGCTGATCCTGGCGATGATCTTTTATCAATTTCCGCATGAAGTTCCCTTGGCCCGGGCGCTTGGTTTTCTGGCTGCGCTGATCTCTGGTGGACCGATCATCTTATCCGCGGTCCGGGGGCTGGCTAAAGGGCAGACCAATGTGAATGAACTCGTTGCGATGAGTATCATCGGTGCCATCGCCTTAGGATGGCTGATCGAAGCCGGTCTGGTGGCTCTGATTCTGCAGATTGGTGCGCTGATCGAGCAGGTGGCGGCTGAATCCGCCCGTAACGCGATCCTCGCCCTTCAAAATTTGGCTCCTGTCCACGCCCGCGTGCGTCGGGATGGAGTTGATACCATTATTGGTGCTGAACAGCTTAAGGTGGGAGACCTCCTGGTCATACAACCCGGTGAGCGTATCGCGGGGGATGGCGAAGTCATTACCGGTGAAACCAGCGTGGATGAATCGATGGTGACCGGCGAATCCATTCCAGTTGACAAAGCCAAGGGATCAACCGTCCTGGCGGGCACGATCAATCTGACCGGTTCGGCCGAGGTAAAAGTCACGCGTATCGGAGAACACTCTGCACTCGGCCATACGATCGCGCTGGTGCGTCGTGCACAGCAATATCAGCCGCGGATTATTCGTGCGGCCGATAAATTTTTCTCATTTTATACCCCGATTGTACTGGTTCTCTCGGTGGTCGCGTTTTGGGTAACCCGCACGCCGATGCGCATGGTGACGATGTGGGTGGTCGGTTGCCCCTGTGCCATGTTGCTCGCCTCGCCGCTGGCAATTATCGTTGCGCTAGCTCGGGCAAGTCGCAGCGGTATCCAAGTGAAAGCCGGGCCGTTTGTCGAGGCATCCGTACATCTCGACACCGTTGTTTTTGATAAAACCGGCACTCTGACCACTGGAAAATTTGTCGTCAGCAGCGTGAGTCCGGCACCCGGTGTTACGGAAAATGAGTTGCTGCACATGGCGGCAACCATTGAAAATCGCAGTTCCCACCCGCTGGCCAAGGCCATTGTCTCCCATGCGCTGGAACGCGGCGTTGCGGTGACGCAGGCGTCGGATATTAAAGTTCTCGAAGGGCTGGGAGTCGAGGCGACCATCGACGGCCATAAAACCCGCGCCGGATCGATCAAACTTCTTTCGCCGGCCGCCGCCGAAGCCGTCAAAACCCTGGAAACGCAGCAGAGCGAATTGCCGCTGGTGCCGGTGTATATCACACAGGGTGATCGGCTGATCGGAGCCATCAATCTGACGGATGAAATTCGCCCCGAGGCCCGGCGCACCATCAAGCGGCTGCGTAACCTCGGCATCAAGCGGGTGGTCATGATGACCGGCGACCGGCGGGTGACGGCTCAAATGGTGGGGCGTGCGGTTGGTTGCGATGATGTTTATGCCGAGCTTCTTCCGAGCCAGAAAGAAGAATTGGTGCGGCAACTGCAGCGCGGCGATCATGGCGTGGCCATGGTCGGTGATGGCATCAATGACGCCCCGTCGCTGACCGTCGCAACGGTGGGTATTGCCATGGGTATTCATGGCACCGATGCGGCCATTGAAGCGGCCGACGCCATTTTGCTCAAGGATGATCTGACCCGCATCCCACTGCTGATTTATCTGGCCCGTCAGACAAGGACTGCCATTTTTCAAAATCTTGCATTCGCACTGGTATTTGCCGGCGCGGCCGAAGTGGCGGCGGCATTCGGGCTCTTTGGTCCGGTTGTCGCGGCGCTGGTGCACATGATGGCGGTCGTGGTGATAGCCGTCAATTCCGTCCGGCTTGCCGGCGATGTTGGGGTCAATCGTAAGCCGTTGCCCAGCGCGGACCCGGAGGATACGGAATCTGCGGCCCCGGCACTGCCGTCCGCCCCTGCACTGCAACCCGTATGAAGTCCGGAGTAGGATGTGCTGCCCTGATTTGGATCACGGATGATGAGAAATGACCAGCTTTTCCGCGTGTATCCCGGTGTCGGCATGGCCTCCAGTGCCATCGCGGCCTTACAGAGGGTTAACACGACCACAACGGAAGCTTTCATCAGATTCTGATTTCAATCGTATCGAGGAATGATCGTAAGTGAAAAGAGCTGAAGTAGTCGCCTTATGGGTCGCCATCGGCCTGCTGATTGTTACCGGGATACTCGGTATCGCGGTGTATCAATATGGCACGATCTGTTTCTGGGCTGCCGCCCTCGCAGCAGCGGCTCAGACCGTTCTGGGATTTCTCAGTTGGTGGGGTCTCAAACTGACACGCCAGCAGCGGGCGCTCGTCGCCGAGGTGACAACCAAGAGTAAATTTACGCCCCTGGCGCCGCTGGGCTCATTCCACATGAGCTATTCCGATGATGCCGCGCCGGCGCCAACTCCGGTTCAGGAAGTAGAACCTGAAGACATCACCAGCTTGGATACCGGCTTTCAACGGGTGATCATCGGACTCTGTGCCGTGATGTTTTTCGTCATTGCCGGGGTGATCGGCTACATGGTCTGGACACAATTTGCCGCCGTCATGCCGGGTACGCCGATTGTCATATCGCCGCATCCGATTG
>JAJZNY010000051.1 GCA_021852245.1 Planctomycetota bacterium
ATGAAAGCCGCTGCAAAAAGCATGGTGAGATTCTTCATACCGGGGATGATAAACCAGCAGGGGTGCAAGTCAAGACGATACTTGGGCAAAAACGGGAGGAATGCTCGCGGGCCGGATCATTTTTTTCCTGCTGCCGTGGCGATTTGACTTTTTTGCAGCGGGTTGTATGCTGCTGGGAGCTGAAAGGGAATTTATGAACGACATCTCCTACAGCCTGCTGCTTCTACTTACGCGAGTTATTTCGGCTGGCTCATAGGGTGTTCCCTGCATTTTGATAGTTTCTGAAACCCTGCGAGCAAAATCGCGGGGTTTTTTGTTTTTATGGAGTTTTTATCATGGCGGATCAGCAAACGAGCTCTAACCCATCACGAATCCTGATTTTTGACACCACACTGCGCGACGGAGAGCAGTCACCGGGCGCCTCATTAAACCTGCACGAAAAGATAGAAATTGCCCATGCTCTGGAGCAATTGGGCGTGGACATTATTGAAGCCGGTTTTCCCATCACCAGTCCGGGGGACTTTGAAGCCGTCCGCACCATTGCCGGCGAATTGAAGCGGGCGACGGTCGCCGGTCTGGCCCGCTGTACGGAACGCGACGTCGTTCGCGCCGGTGAAGCGGTGCAGCATGCCGCTCACGGCCGGATACACATTTTCTGCGCCACAAGCAAAATTCATCGAGAATTCAAATTACGCAAGGCGAAGGAGGAGATCATCCGGCTTACAGTGGAGAGTATTAAACTGGCGCGAAATTTTACAGCGGATATCGAATTTTCGCCGGAAGATGCCAGCCGCACGGAACCTGATTTTCTTGCAGAAGTGGTGCACGCCGCGATTGATGCCGGAGCAACCACCATTAACTGCCCTGATACCGTGGGGTATGCGGTACCGGAGGAATACCAGCAGCTTTTTGAACGATTGATCGCCGATGTACCCGGTGCCGACAAAGTAATTTTCAGCGCCCATTGCCACGATGACCTCGGTTTGGCGGTGGCGAACTCTCTGGCGGCGGTACAGGGAGGTGCACGGCAGATTGAATGTACAATCAATGGGATCGGCGAGCGAGCCGGTAACGCGGCGCTGGAGGAAATTGCGATGGCGCTGCGCACGCGTGCGGATTATTTCCCCTACACAACCGGCATTGTTTCCACCCGTTTGGTACCCACCTCACGGTTGGTCAGTACCCTCACCGGACTTCATGTGCAGCGCAACAAGGCCATCGTGGGCGAGAATGCTTTCGCACACGAATCGGGGATTCATCAGGACGGCATGCTGAAAGAGCGGCGGACTTATGAAATCATTGCGCCAGCTGATGTCGGCCTCGTGCAGACGAAACTGATCCTGGGCAAGCACAGCGGTCGCCACGCGTTCCGCAACCGGCTTGAAGAATTGGGGCATCGGCTGGATGATTCAGCGCTCGACAAGGCGTTTGAACAATTTAAGGTGCTCTGCGATAAGAAGAAGGAAATCTATGATGAGGATTTAGAAGCCCTTGTGGAGCAGCAGCTTGAAGGGGAACGGCAACTTTTCAATCTGACCAATATGCAGGTGATGTCCGGGATGAATGGCACCGCCACCGCTATGATCACATTGGTTGATTCGGCGGGTGTTCAGATAACCGATGCCGCAACCGGGGATGGTCCGATCGATGCGATGTTTGCCGCCATCAGCCGGTTGACCAAAATCTCGGCTACTTTGGACTCTTATCAGGTGCGGAGCGTGACGGGCGGAAAGGAGGCCCAAGGTGAAGTGAGTGTTGAGCTTTCGCACAGCGGACGGCGTGTCCGGGGGCGTGGTTTCAGCACAGATATCCTCGAGGCATCCGCACGGGCTTATCTGGCTGCGATCAACCGAATCCGCACCATGACGGAGCGCAAAATCGGCCAAGCTTCTTCACTCGAAGCCTGAGGATGACAAAAAAGCAACCGGCATTGGAGGCTCGTGCCGAGCTCCAATGTCGGTTTTACCTTTTTAAGTCTATCCGTGTCATGGGGACTTAGCGACGGAGCGGTGGATATAACCGAGCGTACAAAGAGGCCCCATCGAAAAGATGATCACTGGAGATGATGCCGAGCCTTCCATTTGGCGTGCCGTTTTTTGCTGCCGATCTTTCGTCTTCTACGCGGTTTGGGCATTCATTACTCCAGTTTCACTGCGTTGTTCTCAATCGATTCGAGGCGGTGCCACGACGACATCGGTCCCGAAACTTCAGCCATCGAGTTTAGGGGCGGCGGACAGTCTCGTCAATCCTGCGCCCTATCTGACTGACGAAATAGCCCGGTTACGATTTGATTTTGCAGGCGATGAAATCAATCAGTGCCGACGGGCCGACATGCGCCGTGCCCTCCTGTATATCGGCCTCGTATGATTCCACCCG
Source organism: Planctomycetota bacterium (assembly GCA_021852245.1). Next base: position 2,377 of record JAJZNY010000051.1, read on the forward strand.
AATAATCTCCATGGACGAAAACGCATCTCGCAATAATTCTTCGGTGTAGCAGTGCGCCGGATCGGACGGTCCACCCGTGGCGTAGCGTGTCTGCTCCGGTCGGTATCCATGCAACAACAGCAGACCTCCGGGGCGAAGTACCGACTGCATTCGTCTGAAAAACTCCGGCCTCTCTGTTGGTGGTACAAATTGAACGAAAATGGCCACCACAGCATCGTAGGCTTCGGTAGGCCATGACCAATTCAGCAAGTCTGCCTGTTCGAAATTGACGCTTACTCTCTGCGTCTCGGCAAGTTGGCGGGCACGGGCAATGGCAGTCGGTGAAATCTCAATGGCGTGGACACGGGCACCAAGCTGAGCGATAAATATGCTGTTCCGCCCCTCCCCATCGGCAACAGAAAGCACTTCTGCCCCATTTTGGATCAGAGATGCATGCTGAGTGATAAATTGGCTCGGTTCTCTACCGAAGAGGTAATCTTTGGCAGCAGCGTAGCGGTTTTCCCACTGTTCCGCCGGGGTCATCTGGGGCATGCCTTATCCTTTCCGTGATCAAAATCAACCGTCCGTCCGACAATTATCCCATTGATTGACGCCTCGACCATTATGGCAACCGCGTGAGCCAATCACGGATACATTTCTGGCCGGCAACGCCCGCCGCAGCACCGAAGCGGCGGCAATCATCGCGAAGTTGCGGAACCGTCACGCCGGGCGTACACGCTATCTCAACGGCGTGGCCGATCAGCCACCGTTCAAATCCGCGACCGTCATTTTCAGGGTGAAATTGAAATCCTAATATATGCGGCCCCATGGCAAAAGCTTGATTGCGGCAAGTGCGTGTAGAGGCGAGACGTGTCGCCCCCGCAGGCAGTTCAAAGTAATCCCCATGCCAGTGCAGCATTGGAATATCCGCAAGATGCCGCAGTGGCCCATCGCGCCCGGCGTCGGTGAGTTCAACCGGAGCCCAGCCAATTTCCTTCGCCGGTCCAGGCCGAACTTCCGCCCCCAGTGCTTTGGCCATGAGTTGCGCCCCGAGACAGATTCCCAGCGTCGGTCGTCGCTCTGCGATCCTGTTGCGGAGCAGAGCGAGTTCCTGCTCGAGAAATGGGTAAAGTGCCTCCTCGTAAGCACCGATCGGGGCGCCAAGCACTATCAGAAAATCGGCGCGCATGCCCATTTCATGATCGATGCCGTCAACTCCGACATCCACATAACGGATGTCATAATTCAGTTCCGCCAGTGGATGGGCGAACGCACCAAGATCTTCAAAGTGGACGTGACGAATGACGACGGCGTGACGCATGAAGCTCCTACCTCATGTAATGGCCCAGCGGATCATTTAGCCACCGCAGCAAACCTGCGGAATCATAGGCGCGTGAGGATATCGTGCCAACCCGGTCACGGATGCTGGTTCTATACCCGCATATCCTCCGCCAGCGATTTATATCAGCGGGTGGGCAGACTGAAACCCCGCATCAGCGTCTTTTGCCACGTCGAATTGAATTCCACTACAATCGCATCGGTCCTTGGACTCGACGGCCAACGGTATAAGGAGATTTTGGAAATGACCAATAGCGGTTCGGCGAAAAGTCCCAGCGGCGGAGTGCACGTTGCCCCGTCCATGGCGACAACTCTGGTCAATGAGGACATTCCAGAACGGGCGGGGGTATTGGGCCCGGGAATCCTGCGAATATGCGTACTTTCAGCGTTTTTGGGGTTTGTCGGATTTGCCGCCGCAATGATTCTCATCAAGGCGATTGGCCTCCTTACCAATTTGTGCTTTTATGGCCGGTGGTCATTCGCGTTTGTGCCCCCGACGGAGGCGCACCTCGGATATTGGATCATTCTTATTCCGATTGCCGGGGCGGTGGCAGTAGGACTGCTCGCGCGATACGGCCATGCAGGCATTCGCGGCCACGGCATTCCGGAGGCGATGGAAAGCATCCTGACAAAAGACAGCCGGGTGCCGCGCAGCATTGTATTTCTCAAGCCGCTCTCGGCCGTGCTGAGTATCGGTACGGGCGGGCCGTTTGGCGCGGAAGGCCCGATCATTGCGACCGGTGGGGCATTTGGTTCGATGATTGGCCAGATGTTGCACACCACATCCGAAGAGCGAAAAATCCTGCTCTCGGCGGGTGCGGCGGCGGGGATGTCCGCCACATTCGGATCACCAATCGCCGCGATTTTGCTGGCGGTTGAACTGTTGTTGTTTGAATTCTCGCCACGGTCGCTGATTCCCGTTGCACTTGCCAGCGGGATTGCTGCAGGACTGCGGATACTCGTGCTTGGGGCATCACCGATATTTCACATGCAGCCGTTCGGGGCACCGACCCATTTTTCCCTTCTTTTTTACGCCATCATCGGTCTGATTTGCGGGCTGGCGTCGGTCGGGGTTACCAAGGCGTTGTTTTTGGTGGAGGATCTTTTTGAAAAGCACATTCCGGTGCATTGGATGTGGTGGCCGGCCATTGCAGCCCTGGTGGTGGGCGTCTGCGGCATCATCGATATCAATTCCATGGGGGTGGGATACGACCATATCTCCGCGATTCTCTCCGCCCACTGGGCGCTCACGGCGGTTGTTTTACTGCTGATTTTCAAATGGATATCGTGGACTATCGCTCTGGGGAGCGGAACTTCCGGCGGAACGTTGGCACCGCTCTTCATGCTCGGGGGCGCCTTGGGATTCCTCCTGGGGGCGGCGATCGTCCATTTCATACCGGATACAGGGGTCAACATCCGGGTGGCGGCGCTGGTGGGTATGGCGGCACTTTTTGCCGGTGCATCGAGAGCGTTTCTCACCTCCGTGGTCTTTGCATTTGAAACGACGCTTCAACCGCACGGTCTGCTTCCGCTGCTGATCGGTTCAGTTCTTGCGTTCTGGGTTTCATGCGCACTGATGCCGGATTCCATCATGACGGAAAAAATTACGCGACGCGGAGTTACGGTTCCAACCAACTACCTGGCCAGCCCCTTGGACCGCCTTCGAGCTCGGGATGCTCTGCCGCCGAAAGTACCCGTAATAAGAACTGAGCAGACCGTCGCCGAGGCACTGCGGCTCGCCCAGCCTCCTAAATCTGGTGAAAAGAGTTATCTGGTTATTGTTGATAGCTCCAATCATGCAGTCGGAATTCTTGATTTTGCCGAACTGAAAAAATTTGATCTGAACATCAATGCCCCCGTCGGCTCGCTACCGCTGATTCAGGTACCCGCACTTAAAGCTGATCATTCACTGCGAGTGGCATCCCGGGTGGTTGTGGATTCGACTCCGCATGCAGTCATCGTCGTGGACCCGGCCGCCTCGGGCTCGGCCCTTGGCGTATTGACGCCGGAGGATATCCTCAAGACGACAACCAACCGCTGACCGCGGGGGAATCGTAGTGCAGGCGCTTTCAGCGTTCTCCTTTGGCGTACTACCGTTTATATCGATGGGTATACAGCAATATTGGTCCTGGCGATATACCAGCGACGATATTGCGCACAGACTTCGAGGGCGGGTTATAATCCGTGTTTGATGACGCCATTGATGAATGCCAACCAGATCAGCGAAGCGATTGCAGGCATAAAAGAGAAAATTCTGATTCATCTGAATACGGAATCGATCGAGCCATCCATGCTGGCGCTGGTTGGTATTCGGCGACGCGGAGAGATTATTGCCGGTCGTCTGAGCTGTCTGCTTCAGCCGCACTTAGGATTCAAGCCTCCGGTCGGTGCGTTGGACATTACCATGTACCGGGACGACCCGATGCGCTCACCACTGACCATTCCGCTGGGAACTGAGATGAATTTCCGGCTGGATGATCGCCCTGTCATTCTTGTGGATGATGTGCTGTTCACCGGCCGGTCGGTACGGGCGGCACTGGATGCGATGGTTGATTTTGGTCGACCGCAATTCATCCGCCTTGCCGTACTCGTTGAACGCGCGGGGCGGGAATATCCGATAGCAGCCGATTTCATTGGACGCAATACCGAAGTCGATCGCGATTCATTGATCCGGGTTCACCTCCGGCCGCTGGATCATCAGGATGGCGTCTTCATTGAACCGGACAAAAAAGGGAAAGGCGGACAACGTTGACAGAAGCCCG
>JAJZNY010000087.1 GCA_021852245.1 Planctomycetota bacterium
TTTTCCCGAAGGTGGCAGTCGCCTTTTTCACGCCCGTATTAAACCACAGACTCGGCCCTGGCGCAAGTTAAGATCGTGTTAATATTCTGCGAGCATTCCGCCAGCAAATTCCGGGACACTACTGGGTAGCCGCCCCGTACCCATCCCTCCAGCCGCTCGGCGGCGCCTTCCCCTTCCCCGCGAATTTTTTAAGTTGGTTTTCTTCCCAATTTTTCTGCCGCTCGGCCAGAATGCGTTTTAGCAATTGCTCACCAGTTTCCGTTGCGGGATTTTTCTTCCGCCATTCGGCGGTCAATTTCCCTTCCACCGCCGCCTTCAGCACCGCCGCACGATAACGCTTCAAATTCGCCTTCACCCGCTCCAACGCCGCCACGCCCGCATCCAGATCCGAAAACAACTCCTCAATCTTCGCCACAATCCGCCGCTGCTCCGCCAGCGGGGCAAGCCGAAGCGGCATGCAGAGGAATTCGTTATCCCTCGCGGACGGGGGACTGGTGCCGTACGTTGGGATCGCGTTAACGAACGAATCCTGAATTAGTTGGTGAAAAAGAAATTTTGTCTCGACCCCCGGATGGGGCCGAATCACGCAATAGGCCGTCGACGCCACCTCGCCGTCCAGCCCCGGCGGCACAACAGCGATATTCTTCAGGTATGGACGTACTAAACAGAAAATAACGTCGCCAGCTCTTATCAACGTTCTCGCCCTGCTCGGCGCATCGCACCGCGGGAGAGTTCTCGCGTCGGTGATGACTTGCCTCGAGTTGTCTACCGCCCCTACGTCCACGTACCTGAACATTCCCGGTGGCTCCCTTTTGGGGTTGCGGGAACCACTCGGTATTATCACGCTTCTGATCTCGCCCTGCGCCCAACCGGCGGGTAAAGATATGTGGGATTCCTTCATGCCACCAACCTCCCATTCAGCTCCTCCAGCAGCGCCGGCAGCGTATTGCCAAATAACTCATACGCTCTGCCCATGCCGCCGAGTTGATTGAATGGAATCTCTTGTAAATCTTCCTGCTCGATGGCCAGCGAATTGGCAATATGATCCTTAATGGCCACCAGCCAACGCCGCTGTTCCGCAGTAAATGTTTCCCCTCCCGCCTCTTTCTCCGCGAGCCATTGGCTGTACCGCTCCTCCACCACCGTGGCAATCGGCACCAAGGGCGAGTCCGGCGTAATGGCATGTTTCACCAGCGCAATAAGATCCACCAAGTGTCGGCCCGCGCCCCGTACCTTTTGCGGTTCCACCGCCTGATAGGCCTGCCAGAGCCGCTCCACGCTTTCCGGCCTCCTGGGGTCTACAAAAAAGGGCGCCACCGTCAGCTTTTGCGCCAATTCCCGCACCTGCCGATACCGCAATCCCAATCGATATGGTCGGCTGTACAGCACACGGATGGCTTCAATTTCATCTTTATTGGTTTCAATAAACTCCATGAAGCTCTTTATAAACGACCGTGCTTTTTCCAACGCCGCGGCATCAAAGCCCGCCCGCAACAGCGAGTCCTGATTGATTTCATCAATAATCTGATCATTGTGCGTTTTAACCCGCATAATCGCGTCGCGCAGTTTAGGATTGTGAAACGGCCTAAGCGCCGCCGCCATGGTTTGCTGCTCCATGGCCCTTATCTGGCTTTCCGTCGGCTCGGTATCCGGCGGCAGGCTGAACCTTTCAATGGCCAGGGCAGTGAGTTTATCCGGCTCAATACTTCCCAGCAGATCGCCAGCCAGATCGGCGGGGGTTTTCCCGCCGGATTCCGCGGCAATCTGCCCCCGCTGGCTTTCCTCGAGTTGCCGATCCAGGCGGATCAACCGCGCCGCCAATGTGGAAACCACATCCACATCCACCACGCCCGCCGCCACCGTATTAAGAATTTTATCGAACGCCACCGATGGCTTGCGATCCAGCGGCTGGGAGAACGCCTTGTCGCTTTCCGTCACACCCACCGCATCCACGATAACAAAATGCGTCTTGCCCTTCGCATCCGGTGTCACGCCCCGCAGATCATCGGATGGAATTACCCGGCAGCCGCGCCCCTTCATCTGTTCAAAGTAACCGGCGGAATTGATGTTCCGCATAAACAGCAGACATTCCAGCGGCTTTACATCCGTGCCGGTGGCAATCATATCCACCGTAACCGCAATCCGCGGGTTAAAAGAATTGCGAAACTCGGCCAGCAGGTCTTCGGGCTTTCGGCCCGTGGTTTTGCTGGTGATCTTCTGGCAGAAATCATTGCCTTTGCCAAACACCTCCCTCGCGATACGGGTAATGTCATCAGCATGTAAATCGTTCTTGGCAAAGATCAGCGTCTTAGGCACATCCGTGCGCAGCGGAAAGATATGCGGCAGGCAATCGCGGAAGGTGGAGAGCACCAGACGTATCTGGCTTTCGCTCACAACGTCCCGATCCAACTGATTGCCCGTATAAATCAGATCATCATCCAACTGCGCAAAGCGCTTCTGCCGCGTGCTGCGATCCCGGCGCGGCACAAAATAATCCGGGGCTTTGGCCAGCCTCGCCCCGTCCCTGGTTATCTGCGTCTCAATACGGAATACCTCGTAGCCCACATTTACGCCGTCAATCACAGCTTTTTCATGGGTATATTCCTGCACCAGGTTGCCATCAAAAAAGCCGATCGTCTGTTTGCTCGGTGTTGCTGTCAGGCCGATTAGAAAGGCGTCAAAATATTCCAGCACCTGCCGCCAGAGGTTGTAAATGCTCCGGTGACATTCATCAATGATAATAAAATCAAATGTTTCGATGGGAATTGTGGCGTTATAAACCACCGGCAACGGCCCGGACGCCAGCGCATTGGCCCACTCAAATTGGGAAATTTCCTCCGCCGATTCGTCAAATTCCGGCTCGCCCTTGAGAATGGAATAAAGCCGCTGAATCGTGGTAATGCAAACCTTGCAGGATGGATCGATGGCATTGTTTTTCAGGCGCTGGACATTAAATTCTTCCGTGAACTTATAGGGCGTACCGGGGCTGGCAAACTGCTGGAATTCCGCCAGCGTCTGCCGCCCCAGATTATTGCGATCCACCAGAAATAACACCCGCTTGGCCTGCGCAAATTTAATCAGCCGATATACCAAATTGCATGCGGTGAATGTCTTACCTGATCCGGTGGCCATTTGAATTAACGCCCGCGGATGATTATCTGCCAGTGACTTTTCCAGATTCGCAATCGCATCCACCTGCACCCGCCACAGCCGCCCATGGTCCAGCGGTGGCAAGTGCCGCAACGCCGCCCTCAATTGGCGGTTCAACTCCGCCAAGCGGATAAGTTCCGCCGGGCGGTGGAAGGAAAATACCTCCCGGCTGCATGGCTGCGGATCAAGATTATTGGTAAACCGGGTCAGGACACCCGTGGATTCGTAAGCAAACGGCAGGGGCAGCCGCCAGGCCGGAAAGTTGTCCGGCAGGCCGCTGGTGTATTTGGCGGACTGTGTTTCCACCCCCACCAGCGTGTGGTCTTCCGGCTTCGCCTCAACAATGCCTATGGCCTTCCCATCCGCATACAGCAGATAATCCGCAAAACCCGTCTGCAGCGGAAATTCCCGAATGGCCACGCCCACACCGGCGGAAATATTCATCTGCGCATGGTCCTGAACCAACCACCCGCACTGCACCAACATTCGGTCAATGCGTTCACGCGCGACCTGTTCTGGACTTCCCGGCATTTAATCATTACGCCTTGAATAGGAAAACCTGCACCATTACCCATAGAATAATACCCGATCCGCGCCCAACACGTAATGTACCGCGCTCATCACGAGAGAGCCCCGGCTCGCCCGGGAAATCCGAGTTCCTGCCGACCCGACCGCCCCGAAACACCCGTGCCCCCGCGCAGCCGTGCCGGAATCCACCCGGACGACCTCGGCATAAATAATTGTGATCGTCCTGATAGAATTTTCCGGTCAACCGTCCTGTTGTGTAGCCGGGAAGTGGGGCGGTGGCTTTCGTCGGGCATAGCGGTTGTCCGGCCCCTCCGGATGTCAGTGCCTCAATGCCCCAGCCGTAGTGCGGCTCCACCGCCCGCTCATCGAACCGGGGTGCGAATTTCTCGCAGCTCGATTTCGGAGCGGAGCGGTACCCCTCGGCTTCCGCACACGGATCGCTGCGGACAGATACGACCTGTTCGTTGGAAATTAGAAGCGGCGGGCGGTAGGTGACATGACGGAAGATAACGGAGAGAGTGGGATTCGAACCCACGTCGCACTTGCGCACGAACCGGTTTTCGAAACCGGCGCCTTCAGCCACTCAGCCATCTCTCCAGACCCCTTCATCATCCACGCCGTTGCCGGCGCGGTCAAGTTGACCCCATTTCTATTCGAATCAACTCGCTGGGCCGATATTTTTTTGTTGTGGCGGTGGTCAGTTGCAATCGTCCGCGTTAACATTTCGCCCGGTAAGGTGAATTTGGAGTGTGGCTTGAAATCGGCAGTGGTGTTGTTAAGTGGCGGGTTGGATTCGGCAACCACCTTGGCCATCGCGGCTGCGGATGGGTTTGCATGCTACGCGCTGAGTTTTGATTACGGTCAGCGCCACCGTCGAGAACTGACGGCTGCGGCGGAGATTGCCCGGGCGGCCGGTGTCAGGCGTCACGTGACGCTGAAGCTTGATCTGCGCCAATTCGGTGGGTCGGCGCTGACGGCAGACATTCCCGTACCCAAGGCACGCTCTTCGCAGGAAATGGCGGAAGAAGTTCCGGTGACGTACGTTCCGGCGCGAAACACCATTTTTCTCTCCTGCGCTCTGGGTTGGGCGGAAGTGCTCAAATCAGAGGCGATTTTCATCGGCGTCAACGCTGTCGATTATTCCGGTTATCCTGACTGCCGCCCGGAATTTATCGCAGCATTTGAAAACCTCGCTCGCTTGGCAACCAAGGCGGGGGTGGTGGAACACCAGCGTATTCAAATTCACGCTCCGTTGATTGGAATGAGAAAAGACGAAATTATCGCGACGGGACGACGACTTGGCGTCGATTATTCCAAAACCATATCCTGCTACGATCCGCCCGACGACCACCACAGTTGCGGCCGGTGCGATGCCTGCAAGCTCCGGCTGGCGGCATTTGCCACAGCGGGCATCGAAGACCCAATTGCGTATATTTCTTAATACCGGCTGCTCATGAAAATCGCGGAGATATTTACCAGTATTCAGGGCGAAGGCAAATTGGTGGGTATGCCCAGCGTTTTCGTTCGCACCTCCGGTTGCAATCTCCGCTGCACCTGGTGCGATACGCCTTATGCCTCCTGGCGGCCGGAGGGGGAGGATTTAACCGTTGAAGCGATCATGGCGGCGGTGCTCAACTCCGGGATGCGGCACGTCGTTTTAACGGGCGGAGAGCCGATGCTCCAGCCGCAGTTGCCGCAGCTCATCGATCAATTGAAATCCCATGGCCTGCACATTACCGTCGAGACTGCAGGCACGCTGTGGCAGGACGTCGAGATTGATTTGGCCAGTATCAGTCCGAAGCTTGCCAATTCCCGCCCGCCGACCGATACACCGGGGCAATGGGCGGTTCTGCATGAAACGCGGCGGCTCGACTGGACGGTCCTCAAGCGTTGGGCCTCTTCGCCGTTGATCCATGATCGGCAGTGGAAGTTTGTCATTTCACAACCGGATGATCTGGCGGAGATCGAGGCTGTCGTTGAACGGATCGGTGGCCTTTCACCGGAGGATATCATTCTGATGCCGGAAGGGGTCACCGAGGAGGATATCAAAGCGAAAGGGCAGTGGATCTCAAAAATGTGCCAAAATAAAAACTATCGTTTTGGGACAAGATTGCATCTTTGGATTTACGGCAATCGACGGGGAACCTGATGCCTAACCTCCGGACGATTAAAGATTCGCATAGAATTCCTTCGGCGGATATGGATTCTGCTGATGGGGTCGCCGCCTCGCGGTCAGCGGTGTCATTTGTCGGGCTGATTTGAAAGGGAAAATATAAACGTGAAAAGAAAAGCACCATCAGGCAACCACCCGACCGGCTTGGAAGTTTTCCCCAATCCCCATCCACATCGGGATTATGAGATCGAGCATGTCGCGACTGAATTCACTTCGGTCTGCCCCAAAACGGGCCAGCCGGACTTTGGTACGCTCACGTTCATTTACACTCCCGATCAGGTCTGCGTCGAACTCAAAAGCCTTAAGCTTTACCTGCAAAGCTATCGCAATCGAGGCATATTTTATGAAGATGTAACAAACGTGATTTTTGACGAACTGTTGAAATTGCTTAAGCCTCGTCGCCTTACCGTTATCAGCGAATGGACGCCGCGTGGTGGACTCCGGTCAACCATTCGCTGCAGCTACCCATGAGAGTCCGGAGGTAAATCCTAACGGGCTGAGATGGCGAAATCGTCGCAGAATAGGTATTTGCTGAAAATCAAATGTTGATATTGGTATATCGGGTGCTAAAATAACA
>JAJZNY010000473.1 GCA_021852245.1 Planctomycetota bacterium
CCAGCCCCCTGCTCGTACATGAGCCCGAGCCCGAACATCGCATCCGCAAATCCTGCGTCCGCGGATTTGGTAAGCCAATATTTGGCCCGGGCAAAATCAGGAGCTTTGCTCGTCCCCGAGAGATCGCGCATGCCACGCTGATACATTTTTAACGCTTCTGCAGTGCTCACGGTTGCCGCTTGCGGCACGGGGTGGGCCGCAGCGACGGCTTGGGGCACGCGGGTCGCGGGCTTGGCTTTGACTGATTCGGGGGAAGCTGATTGCTGCTGGGCTGCGGCCGAGGTCAGTGCAGGTCCGGCCACGTTGGGTTGGGATTTGGACGCAGCCCGTCGGCCAACGGTCGGCCCGGCCATAGCAATTGTCTTCGCCTTGGCGGGAGTTGATTTCCCGGCAGTGGCCGCCACTTTTGCCTTTCCATTGGCCGCCCGGTCGGAGGATGACGTATCTGTGCCGCGGGGATGTGCAAAGACAAAAATCACAATGGAAATGACGATACATGCACCGGCTGCGAGAATAATTTTGGTTCGGGCAGCGGCGGGCCCGTGCACGGTTTGCGCCGTGGTTTCAGTCGGGAGCGGGGCCCCAGTGGGTGGTACTGCGGGCGGCGCGGCGCCGATATATTCGCCGCACACCGGGCACGGCCCATCGCTGACGTCCGAAACGTGGCCGTTAATACACCGTACCAATTGCCGGCTCATGGCGCAGCCTCCACGTTGCTCACCCGTCCATCAAATAACAAATTAACCGCATTGGCATTTTTGCTTTCCGAACCCACCCAAACACCGCGGTCTCCTCCTCCGTCTAATGCTCGCTTGCCGGGGCCTTCGAATGCAGGGTAGAGAGTAACTTCGCGGCCCTTATCCCGATTATACCCTTTGTCGCGGCGGCTTTTTCAAGCCATGCGATTGCCTTCGCACGGTTCTTCGCTGTTCCCGTTCCTTCGAGATAAAGCACTCCCGTGGCATATTCCGCGGTTGCCAATCCCGCCACGGCGGCGCGGTGGAAGAGAGCGAAACCGGCGGCCTGATCTTTGGGGCGTTTGATGTTCTGAATCAGCAATACGCCAAGCTTAACCATCGCATCCTGCGCATATGGGCTAATACCCGTTTTTATCGTCCGGTTCCACCATTTTTTCGCCTCCGGGAGGTTCCCTTTTCCGGCAAAATAGAGGCCCAATGTATACGGCGCGCTGCCACTACCGCCGTGGTAGGCCAGCATGAGGTACTTCATCCCCCGCTTGAAACTGGGTGGAGTACCGATTCCGTAAAGCATCATGTACCCAGCCGATCTCGCCGCAGGCCGGTAACCCAGTTTTGCGGCTGCTAAGGCGAATTGAAAGGCCCGCTTGGGGTCTTTCTTTACCCCGTCGCCAGCGGCATAAAGGTTGCTGAGGACGGCGTCTGAGAACGCGTCCCCACGCAGCTCGCCGAGCTTTGCCCACTGCAGCGCCTCCGCATAATCCGGGTGCGGTGCTCGGAGAAAAGCAAGCGCGGCCTCACCATCAGCCCTCACCCAGCCCGCCTTGGCGGCATCCACGATCGCCCGTCGAGCCTCCCGCCTGTCGGTTTGCGATACGCCAGTCGAAACGGAGATGTTGCCAAGCGCAGCCATCGCCGGGAAGTAATGGGACTGCAAAGCTTTTTTCAGCCAATTAATCGCCTTGCCCAGATTGGGGTGGACCCCTTTCCCCTCCGAATAGAGCAATCCTGTTTCGTATTCCGCCCGGACATCCCCTTCCCTCGCCGCCCCACGGTTGAGTTCAAACAACGCTCGCGGGCTGGCAGCGGCACCCTTCGATGCCGTTGCGCGGTAGAGTCGGAGGCGGTACTCCGCTTTTTGTGCCCAAGGGGAGATGCCGGTTTTTATCGTCCGGTTCCACCATTTTTCCGCCTCCGGGAGATTCCCTTTTCTGGCAAAATAGGCGCCCAATGTATACGGCGCTCTGCCGCTGCCGCTACGGTATGCCGCCGTGAGGTACTTCATCCCCCGCTTGAAACTGGGTGGAGTACCGATTCCGTTGAGCATCATGTAGCCCGCGCTAGCTGCACCGGACCGATTACCAAGTTTTCCGGCTGCCAGATAATATTGAAACGCCCGGTTGAGATTTTTCTTTACCCCGTCGCCAGCGGCATAAAGGCTGCCGAGGACGGCGTCTGACAATGCGTCCCTGCGCTGGGCACCGATCTCCGCGAACCGCCACGCCTCCGCATAATTGGGGTGTGGTGCACGCGCCAAGGCACTCGCCGCGAAGCCATCGGCTTTCACCCAGCCCGCCTTGGCAGCATCCACTATCGCACGACGAGCCTCCTGCCGATAAGGCATATTTGCGGAAATGGATATTTTGTAGAGCGGCCCAAGCGCCCGGAAGTATCGGGCAGTTGCCGCTCCACGAAGCAACTTCAATCCAGGCACGATGTCCGCCGGTGTTGCATGTCCGGTAAGCAACCTTAACCCGAGAGTGTACTCCGCCGGAGGCCAGCCCAGTGCGGCGGCCCGGTCCAAATATTTTTGCGAAAGATGTTGATTGCCAACAGTCTTGGAGTAGATTGTGTATAGCGCCGCCGCAGCACGGCGGCACTTTTTTTCAGCCGAATCGTTCAACCAGCGGAGCGCCCATCGCCCGTAGCGGTTGTTCCGCTTCGCATGGGCCCAGTAGTACCGGCCCAGCCAGTATTCCGCCACCGGATCCTGTTTCTCGGCCGCGAAAATGAGACTGCGCAGCGCAGCCGTCGCTCGCAAGGTTCCGACCATGCCAGCGTGAACATAGAGCCGCTTGGCATGGTATGGGTCTGGCAGATGCTTAATCTGAAATTTACCTGCGGCTTTGGCAGGTGCAGTGGCAACCGCGATGCTTGCATGCAATGCCGTTGCTACGATCAGGCCCAAGGCGACTACGCACAATCTCCACCGTCGGGCGCGCCTTCCGGAGGTTGATCCGCCCGCCGCGCAAGCCTTGATTCTGTCGGCACCATTCATCGCACGGCTCCCTGAAGGAGATGGGCATAACGCCTGACACGCTTTCCGGATGATTCGCCGAAGGGGGTGTGTACAAAATCCATTTTCCCTTTCTTTAGCGGGGTAAAGGTAAATCGGATGGCAGGGGTTTTGAAGCTAAGGCTGAATGTTTTATGCACAACCGCTTTGCCATAGGTGGCGGTGAGCAAGAATTTCGCTCGGGTATTAAACTTGCTCGCCACACCGGGGTGCAGAAGGAGCACCACCCAGATATGCACGGCAGATCGCAAATCGGCCTCCTGCACCTGCAGCAGCATGGCGTTGGGTGATGTTTTTGCCACTCCCGGGCCGTTATTCACCAGCACTCGCCAGAGCCGCACGTCGCGTTGATGAGGAAATGGTATTGCGGCCCCATGCCGAATCATTGTCCTAATGGAGGTTATCTGCCTCAAGGAGCGCAAACTAAATCTGGGATCATTTTTTGGAACCACGCTCCGGCCGTGCCTGGTCGTGTGTACCCCCTTCGCCCAGAAGGTCCGGCAGGCGACAATAAACGGGACGCCGGCATCAAATCGACCGTTGGGAAGGTGTTCCCGCTCGACAACCACGTCCAATGCCCGGTAGGCTGACGCCCCCTGATGCTGTTCAAGGTAATTAATCTGCGCCTGCTGCTTCTGAATCGTCGCCTTAAGTTTCTGGATTTCAGCCTTCAGCTTCGCAATTTCCGCCTTAAGCCTGTCGATCAACTTCCGGTCATCGCGTAATTGCCTGCGGAGGGCGTGATTTTCATCATTCAACTTCTTGTTTTGCGCTTCAAGATGATTGATCTCACTGCGCAGTCGAATCATTTGTTTCTGCGCATTGCTGAGCTCGATCCGAAGTTTGTGCAGCAGCTTCTTTAGCTTTTCAAGAAGGCGTGGGTCAACGCCATCCTTTACGGCCTGATTGATCTGATGTTCCAGCCGCTTGGTTTGGTCAGCCGCGTGGTTGATCGCCTTCTGCAATGATTTCATGTGTGGCGGCGGCGGATTCGGCCCCGTGTAATACGGCGCCAGCAGCAGCACCAGCAGGATAAACGCTCCCATGGCGCCGGTGATGACATCCAAAAACGCAATATTGAAGATGTTGATTTCCCGGTCACGCCGCCGCATTGGGTTTCTCTCCGCTCTTCTCCGGCACATAAAGCCGGTTGATCAGATTGCGAAGACAATATTCGCCAGCCCGCGACACCGCACCCTCTTCCCGCGCCTGAACGATATTCTGCAGCAGCACGATGATGGCGCTTTCCACCAGCGCGATCAGCGTCGTATTAAACGCAATGGCCAGCGAGGTGGTCACATTCGTCAGACTCAATTGCCCCGGTTTTACCCCCGCCAGGGCGTACCCCAGGTGCGTTACCGTCCCCACAAACCCCATCGTCGGGATGACCCATGCCAAATACCGAATCATCGCATAACGCAGATCGACTTTGGTTCCCAGCAGTTCCAGATTGGTTGAAAGCACGCTTACCGCCTGATCCACTGATCGCGTCGATTGCAACTGCAGAACGGCGGTGTCGATCATGTAAGGCAAAAATCCGCTCTCCCCCTCGTGATACTGAATCGTCCGCCGACGAATTGCGCCCAGATCATCAATCGTCAGCACGCTCGCCTCATCTTCCGGCAGAAAGTGCGCTTGATTAAGTTCGTTCTCCAATCGGGCAGATCGGTACCGAACGTACAACTCCCCCAGCCCGAGGAAAAACAGCAGATGCAGCAGGTTCTGAATGGTAAACGGATAAGGGAAGGGGGATTTGGTGGTGTGTTCAAGAATCAGCGTGGCAAAATAACTGTTTTCAGGCAGAACGAAACTCAGAATCGCGATAAAAGTCAACGCCGCGAGAATCGAGAGAATCGCGGTTGGTCCCCGTGCCGGAATGGCGCTTCCGGGTGTTTTCCCTGCCGATCGTCCCAGCAGGGACGACACAAACTTGCCCATTCCACTCGATGATGTCGGCATGACTTGATCCGCCCCTCACGATAATTTCAATTGCCACCACACTCCGCGTAATGTAAGTCTAATCACGCCATTCAGATTATTCAACGTTACAAAGCGTCCTCCCCGTGACGAGTGCAGCCGCCTCCAAGGGTGCCGACCGCTGGCAGGTGGGCAGACCGTCAGGGAAACCCTTCGGATGGGTGTAAACACCTCCATGCAAGGAAGGTATAATCGTGGCACGTGCGGGGCTATGACTGTGCTCGCGATGCGGCGTACGGTGGTCGCTGGTTTGTACCCAAAATGTTGGATCACGCGGCCGCGGGGTATAGATCGAGAGGTTTGAAAGAATCATGACCCAGAAACTACTTCGGTGCATCGACGGACATGTATTTGATGGCTCGCAATCAACGCGATGCCCGATCTGCGGCGCAGATGCCGCCGCCACGCCTCCCGCGTCAACGAGTGCCCCGCAGAGAGGCACGGAATCCCATTCCGGTGGATCGGCAGAGGCTTCGCGGCGTTCACCGATGGGGCTGATTCTCATCGCGTTCGCGGCAGTGGTCGTTGTTGTTATCGTGGTTTACGTCTCCCATTCCGGAAGTGGACAGCAGTCGCAAACCTCATCCGCCGGTGCTGCGATGGCGGCACACGACAGCAAACCGCAGGTCGTGCACCCCCAGTCCCCCCAGACTCCGGCCGGTACAGCTGTAAAAACCGCCGCCGCTTTGCCTCCGGCAAACCCACCGCAGGCCGCCGTACTCCCCGCGCCGCAGACCGCGCAGGTTCCCGCAATGCAGCAGGCACCGGCATCCGTGCCGTCGGTCTCCAACGCTGCCGCCGCATCGCCGCCCGCAGCACCGGTGAAGCCCAAAATCCATCTTTCCCGCGCGGTTCGGGATTCCATGGTAAAAAAGGGTATCGCTTTCGCAACCGGTCACGGCGAGATGCCCAACGATGAAACGGCGCTTTACTGGTTCAAAAAAGCCGCCGCCGGCGGGTCCCCCTGGGCCATGAATATTCTCGGCTGGGTGTATGTGCAGGGAATGGGTGTCCAGCCCGACGCCGGCACGGCAAAATCCTGGTTTGAAAAAAGTATTAAATCCGGCGACGCCTCGGCCAACTACGGCCTCGGGATGCTCTATGATAATGGTCAGGCGACAGGCGTTGCGCACCCCACCCGAGCAATGGCTCTCTATCGCAAAGCGGCTGCCGCCGGTTCCGCCAATGCGATGTACGCACTCGGCAATCACTATCTGAACGGTTTTGGCGTTCCGAAAAATTACCGTAAGGCGTTCAATTGGTTTTCGAAAGGCGCCAAAGCGGGGTCCGCAACGGCAATGGCCGCCCTGGGCAGCATGTATATGAACGGCACGGGCATTGCCAAAAATATGAATGCCGTCGTGTATTGGAATCAACGTGCCATTAAAGCGGGATACACCAGCGGCCTGCCGGAGATACCCCACCATTAAT
>JAJZNY010000242.1 GCA_021852245.1 Planctomycetota bacterium
TATCGGCGGCATGAGTGGTGAATTCCAAATGTTTTTTTCTTGACGTTCGGGAGATCAGAGCTTAATGTAACGGCTCAATTGAAGCGGCGATGCCACGGATCGGCCTCTCGGTCGCATGCAGGATGCGGAATTGCCGATTCCTGATGCTGCTTGATGGACAACATGTTTTGCGGGTCGGTTGCCGCCATACGCCTTACACGGAGGTCTGTCCGTGCCCGGCACGACGAATGCGGCGACCAGAACTCCGGAAGCATCCGGGAGGATACGGTGATGCGGGGGAACTCTCATTTGCGGAGATACGTCATGGTGATTCAAAAAGATGCCTGCAGAGTCCGGCGAAGCATTCCATCCGCTCTGGCGGCCGCCGCCGTTGCGCTGAGCGTGGGCGCGGCGACTTGGACTGCCACTCCCGCCGCTGCTGACAACCTTATGGCACAATATTATCTCCCCAGTACCAACACGGGCACGCCCCATGAGCTTACCGGCCGGGCGATATTCACCTATCTCACCAGTTCCGCTCAGGGGAACCTGCAGGTGGAATTGATCAACGACTCGTCGCCCGATTCGGTCAATGACCTTATCAGCGGCATTGCATTTGGCATTTCAGCACCCGGCACCGGGGCGTTGTCTTCGACACCCCACGGCCCCGACGCCGCACCCGGTGATACCGCCGATCCATATGCCTGGAGCATGGCCGCCAACAATCAGACCGACCTGACGCAGCTCACGGGCCTTGCCCCGCTTCAGGCCAGCACCATTTCCGCGGGCATCACTGCCGGTCTGCCGTTTGCGTGGATCATCAGCGAGAGCGGCGGACAATATTCGCTTATGGCCAGCGGAGCGCAGGGTGATCTGCTGGGGCCGGCGGGCAATTCCAGTGATTATCAATATTTTAACAATCCGTCATCCATCTCGGCGTCCGACCCGATTTTGGCCGGGCCGGTTTTTTTCGATTTCACGGTTCCCGATCTGCAAAGCACCGATTCCATTACCGGTGTCACGTTCGGCTACGGAACAGGCGGGAACTCGATCGCGGGCAATCCGGCTGCCGTTCCGGCTCCGGAACCGGCGGCGGGACTGGCATTAGGATTGGGCTTGGGCGGTCTTTTAGTTCTAAGGCGCGGTAAAATCAGGGGTTAGGTGCACAATATGTTACAGAGGGATCGTAGGCGAGGATAGTTATATGACGCGTGGCGACATCGAAATTCAGCAAAAAATTGAAATTTTTCTTGCATTGAGCACCTGAGCGCACTACACTTAATCCGGTGACTATTGTCGGCAAGTCCCGAGTGACGGGTAACGACAGAGTCACCAGTGAGAGCAAGGATTTGCCACGACGTAAAATTGCGCTGAGCCGGTAGGGAAATTGGTGGTCGCGCTTTTTGATCGCACTGGTGGGTTTGCCAACTGCGCGGCCCCGGGGCGTTGGCAAAAGCCACCTCAAAGAATTCGTGGCACTCACTTCTGATGATTCGTACAGATTAAGTGGAACTGCCGCTCTTTGTCGACGGGTGTTAGCCTGCCGGAGCGGCAGTGTGTGTGGCATATGCCGCCGAGATTTTTTGGAGATATTTTATGAGCAAGAACATCCAAGTTAACCGTTCCAAAGGCGCCGGCCGCTGGTTATTGGCTGCGGCAGTGGTCGCCGGACTATCCGTTGCCGCCGTCGGCCAGAACGCCCGGGCGACCGTCGTCAGCTACGGGGCTCTAAATCCCGGTGGCTCCGACCTGAACGCGTACGCGGTTTTCAACGTTTCACAGAGTAATATCGCCGTCACGTTTGAAAATATAACCTCTAACACCACCTCCGACCTGCAGGAAATCTACGGCGTGGATTTCACGGTGCTCGATGCCGCCGGGAACCCGGTTTCTGTCGGTTCACCTAGTATTTCCGCGGTTACCGGCACCGAGGTTACACTGGAAGAGACAAACGGTAGCTTTCTGATCAATACGGCGAGCGATCCGAATAAGACCATCACCTCGAACAGCGATCTGTCGAAGCCTTGGCTTGTAAGCAATCCCAGCACCGGCGTTGTCGACTTGACGATCGACACGTCGAAGCCCAACGACATGATCATCGCGGCGCCCCCGAGCCCGGACAACTATGGAAGTTCGGGCGGCCTCAACAGCGTTTATCAGCACAATCCCAGTTTACTCTCGGGCGCGACCTTTACCCTGGATATCAGCGGCCTTTCACCCACCGATACCATCGGGGACGTGACACTCCTCTACGGAACTGGGCCGACCAGCACCACGACCGTGCCCTTTAATAACGGAACCCCCACGCCGGAACCGAGCGTACTGGCATTCCTGGGTATGGGAGCAATCGGCTCGCTGATGCTCACGCGAAAGCGACGCTGAAGGCGACGCCATCCGCCGAGGCGGCTTGATTAAAATTTCGAATCTCCCCCAGGGCGGCGGCAGCAGTGCCGCCGTCCCTTTTTCGGCATCGCCGCCGGAATCGGGCCCTGCCTGCGATCCATTAACGTCAGATATGAGAGTGAGGCATATGGGGCGGCCAGCATCATCATCCCGGCAGTGATGGAGGCCATTCACTTACCCCAGGAGTTCGATCTCCTGCAGGCACAGGTGATAACCGCTCCCCGGCGGGAACGATGCAATGCGCACCCGCGTGAAATCAGCACTGTAGCAAAGCCACGCCTTACGTCCATCGGATGAGATAAATTTACTGGGAATATTGAGAAAATACCCCTGTTCACCGAAGTGACGCATGTACGTAACAAGCTTCCACGGCCCCCACGGATGCGCCGACTCAAGGACGATCGTGTTGAACTTTCGTGTGGAAGGCCAACCATCAGCTATGCACAGGATGTATTTCCCGAGGCCGGGAATATAAGTCATCGCACTGTTCCCGAGGTGATTTTGCCACTCCAACATCGGTTTTATCTGCGAAAAATGCTTTGACCATATCGGCCTGTGTCGGTGATCGTAACCGGCAAAGAACTCGTACTCACCGGGATTATTAATGGTCTCCGGTGTTGGTTTGACACGCGCCAGATAAACCGCATCACCGCTGAGCCAACTCACCGCTCCAAGCCGTGGGTGAGGGATTCCGGGTGCGCGGCCATGGCCAACCATGTAAGCCATACCGTCCGGTGAGTGCTCCATATTCCTGCCAAAATCCACCACGTGCAAAACACTGAATTTCGGCAGCGGCAAGCCCGGAATACGCTCGCACAATGCGGACCCGGGAACATTTCCCAGCCACTGATTGACGGGCAATTTCCAACGTGTCGCAGCGATCTTTTTCAGGGCGGGGCCGCAGTTTCCAACTTCTTCGGGAAACAGGGGGCTCCAAGGTGTATGCGGGCACGGTGTCCACGTCTTGCCGAAATCACGTGAATACTGAAATCCGACAAATGGCCCAAGCCATGCCCAGTTGCAACTTACCCCATGTTCCGTCCGCCAACCTTCATCACAACAATAGGTGCCCGTGTACCAGACGCCGTTATAGACCAGGTTGGCACATGGATATCGGCCCCCATATGGCATCGCCGACGCCTTGGATATTCCCAACGCTTCAACAGTCAGGTGCATGGGGTCATCGCCATCAATACGAGCGAGGCCGGTATCCGCCCGGATACCCATGCCGCAGTTTACGTGAATAGATCCTTTGCCCGGCCGCGGGGCGTTGCCGTCCGCAAATTGACTGTATAGGTGCCCATCTGAGGCCCATGACGGATACCAGGTGTCCGCATTGGCGTACTGTTGATGACGCCCGGTGAATCGAAAGCCCGTCACCGTTGTAGACGGGGCAAAAGGGCACCCTTCCGGCGGCTGCGAAGGCCATACACCGGGATATTTAATATTCGCTATATTGCCGCGGGCGATACTCCAAGGCACACCGGCGGCTGCCAGTGCAACACCTGCTTTGAGAAACTTGCGGCGAGTGGTCATGGCATTACCTCCAAAAAATGTCAGTCAGAATTTTGAATTCATTTATGGGATGCATGGGCAAATCCTGCCGAAATCGATACCATCCGAATGGGCTGACAACGAAGTGTCTTGTCACCAACCCATTTCACATATTCGAATCTTAGTTTCGATTACCGTCAAATACAAGCCACATTCATTTCCGAAATTATTGCCGACAGATGGATAAAGGGAATCAAACCCTTACAATTCCCCGCTCATCTGCGTTTACCAAAACTGAGACAACGGCCGACCGAATCAGATTTCATCCGACATCATGCGCGAATCGCGCGAAAGAAGAGGCGATTTTGATGTGATCAGGTTAAATTATGCGCAGATGATCTGGGCACTTATCATTTATGTACTCGTATCCTTACTGCAGGCGGGTACCCGAGCGCTGGTTTTTCATCACTGGCCCCCCGTCATCATGGTCATGCTCACCGGGCTTGTTGCTGTCTTCCTCACGGCGCGTAAGGCGGCTGGTCGGGCGTGTCGAAAACTCAATTCGAATCTCGCCAAAGCCAGCTCGATACGCATCCGCCTGACGAGACGATTGGCACTGCTGCAGTTCGGCGTGCTCGCCGGACTCTACTACAGTGTCCGCCACCTGGGGTTCGGCTATCTGCTGGAGTATCACTCGGCGCTTGCGAAGACGCCCAGCCTGATTCCATTTCTGTATGCCGGAATCATCATCTTGGCGCTGTTTTTAATACAACTCGGCGTCTATCGATTTGCAAGCGCGTGGCGGCACCTGCGAGACACGGACCGGCTGGCAATGGGTAAACCGGCGTATCCGTGGCCGCCGGCATGGCAATACGCACTTGATATGGTTCGGGTAACGGCGGGGCTGGTCATCTCGCTGCTCATCTTTGCGACCGTGATGTCATGGTGCTACCAAAACGTGCCGCGATGGCTGCCGAACGTCTATTTTCTCCAGCGCCATGCCGACACATGCCTATCCATCGTGTTGATACCCGTTTTCTGGAGCATCTATCCCTTCCTGCTGGTAAGGATTATGAAGACCCATCGATTGCAGGACGGGCCGCTGCGACAGCGACTGCTGACGGCAGCTCGACGGCATCAGATCGGCATCACGGATATTCGTATTATCCAAACCCATCATCGGATCGCCAACGCCGCCTGGATCGGCACCGTGATCCCCCCACGTTACATTCTCCTGACCGATCTGATCGTCGACGACTTTACCCCCGATCAGGTGGAAGATGTATTTGCCCACGAACTGGGTCATGGCCACCATTGCCATGCCACGTGGTATCTGCTTCTGCTGCTCACCGGCATTCTCGCGCTTCGCATCATGGTGCAGGGTTCAGAGGGGAATGATGGATGGTTTGGTCATTTTGCGTCGTTGGCGTTTCCCATGATTCTATTTGCGATGATCATGATATTCGGAAAATTCAGCCGCCTTTCGGAATTTCAGGCCGATTGGTTTGCCGCACGACATTGGGCCGCTCGATCAGAAGAGACTCAGCCTGCGGGCGGACTTCCCGGTCGAAGCGTATTGCTGCAGCCGTCGCGTGAGGCGATGGTTGATGGCGCGGCACTCGGAGCCGAGGCCCTGCGAACACTGGCGGATCAAAATATGATGCGGACAGACCGGACATTTCTGACCCATCCCAGCATTGATGATCGTATCGTCCATCTTTATGCGCTGAGTTTTTCGCCGCATGCGGAGAACCGTATGAGCCGCGCGGCGTGGCGATGGCGGTGGTTCATATCCATAGCGCTGGCGACGACCCTGCTTTTGATGGCGTATCTCACCCTGCAGCACTGAATCAATTAATGGCGTGTTGAAAGCAGGATGACGGCATGATGAATGCGCTGCATATCGCAGATCGGAGTGACGTTCAGGCTCCAGCGAAGGGCCGTGCGATGAGATGCGGAGACCGAGGTGACCGTCCCCAGCGTGATGCCGTTGATCACGCCGGGCCAGTCGGTATCGCTGAGTACCACCAAGTCGCCCTTCCGGGGCCGGATGCTGCCGATGGATTGATCCAGTTCGCAGTGCATCGATCCCAGTCCGGTACCCACAACAAGACAATCCCGGCTGACAACGCTTTCCACGCCGTTGGTGATCCGGACAATGCGGGCCGTCTCCTTCATGGCCGGTGAGGTCAGCAGTGTGACGCTGGAGGTCTGCGGCCCAACGGAGCTGACTTTTCCTACCAGGGAAAGATGCGCCAGGACCGGGTCGCCGGCGGCAAGCTTCCGATCCACGACGTACCCGCGGTCCACCCACATCATGTCGGTTCCGGCGGAGGAAAAGCCGTCAACGTTGGCGGCCATGAGGGTACCGGGCTGAATGCCGGGGAAGCTGCTCTCCAGCAGGTGGGTCTGATGGAGCAGGCTCTGGAGCACCTCGATGCGGGTGCGGAGCAATGTAATAATTTTATCATAATGCGAGATGAGGCGCTGTGCCCGGTCATCGTGCGGATGGCCTGCCGAGAG
>JAJZNY010000259.1 GCA_021852245.1 Planctomycetota bacterium
GTCATTTCTTCGCATCAGCGAGGCGGAAAACTGCTGGGCCATTTACCAGCCGTAAAATGGTACGGTATAAATCGGCCTTCGGTGCGCACCCTGTATCATCGCTTCCTCGGCCGCTTCGTACCGGCGCGGAAGTTCTTCGACGATCCTCTCTCATTCGCATTGAAAAACCGCCGAATGAGTTACCAGCACGCAAGCGGCTGATTGGTGAAGACAAGGTGATCTGGCCCGCACGGACATGCTGCCATCAGATTCCTGCCTTCCATTTTCAGGGTCGCCGGTCTGCCACACCGTGGGCAATGGGCATCAATCGGAATAACACTCAGGCAGTCGATGCAGTGATAGCTGAAACCCTCCGGCGAAATTTGCGCGTGCAGGCGATTGCCTCGGCAATGCGGACACGATTGCCCATCCACCGCCGACTTCACAACCGGCTTCCGGCGCTGTCGCACGGCGGCCGCCGCCTTTTCAATTTCGCCTATCAGGCGGCCTCCCTCCAATCTTCTTACGCCGGTGACAATCAGGGCCAATTTGGCCCGTGTGCAGGCGACATAAAATGACGCCCGCCCCTTATCATCGGCGTGAAATTCATCGGCGCCCATGACAAATACCACCGGAGCGTCGTACCCCTTGGCGCTCGCCACCGTACAGAGCGTCAATATCCCCCGGTCAAAGAGCGGCTTGCGTTTGTTTTCCGGGTGTTCGGCATCCACAAAGCGAATCGATCCATGATGTCCCAGTACGCCGGTAAGCGCCTCCTCCAGCCCGTCCATGAATTTATAATGCTTGGAAAGAATCAGGATATCGCTCGGCATGACGCCGTCCACATGCAGCAGATGCCTGACGTACTCCGCGACAGCCTTTATCTCCTCCCTGCGGGACGCGAAAAATTCAACTCTCGGCGCCGCCCCGTGGCGCCTGCAGAATTCAATGTCAAATCGCGCGCCGTCCTCTCTGATCAATCCGCGCTGGAGTAAATTGGCGACGTCCGCAAATTGTCGCGTGGTGACCGGTTTTCCAGCATCTGCATACGATCCGACGAGAACATTAAACGCAAAATCAACAACCTGCCGGGTATTTCGCAGACATTGATCGAGAAAAATCGTCCTTCCCACGATCTGAATTCCGAGTTTCTCCCACACCGGCGTCTTCACGCCGTAAATATTCTGTGCGTTGTCGTAAAACAGAATGAGCGTCTGGCGACCGTTTTCATCGCGCCGGGCCAATCGCCGGATAAACTGAAGTTCCTCCGGATACAGATCCTGCGTTTCATCCACATAGATATAGTCGAATTGCAAAGACGCCAGCACATCGGGCGGTAACTGGTCGAGCGTCCGGCACATCAACTCGGCGCGGGCCGGGCGGTCTTCGTATGTGTAGGGCGTTTGAAGCGATGGTTCCGCTTTTACCAGATTGTATATAAGACCCTCCACATGCGTGACGATCAGACAATCCTCCGGTACGTCCGACCACGCGATCCGTTTATAACGCTCTTCGATCCGCTGGCGTAAATAGAAAGTAAGCGTGCGGTTGTAACACAGCACCAAAACCCGCGGCCGATGAACCGGCTGCTCAAAGAGATTCCCCGCGCGCTGCGACAGATCATATACCGCCTGCGCCGCATTCATCGCAAGAAGGATCGATTTACCCGATCCGGCCACACCTCGAAACAACCGGTGGCTGCCGGAAAGATCGGCGTTGCCGAGAGATTTCTGCTGCTCGGTCGGTTCACGCAGGGCGTCTTCCATGGCCCGAATTTCAGCGCTGAACCGTGCGGCATTCGGAGATCGACCCAGGGATGAACGGTCAGCGCGCAAAATGCTCTGTCCCGTCAGAGCGCTGATTACCACCCGTGAATCTTCCCTTGATAACCGACGGCTGGGAATATGAGCCGGTGCGTACTCATCGGCGAGGCGAACCACGACCTCCCGAAGGGTGCCGGCAGTCGCACACTCCTCGGCAAATAAAAAATCCGCCGGTGCTGTGATGGAGAATCGCTCTTCAAATTTTTTTCGATGGATCGCGGGCAGTACGGCAATCCGCAAAAATAATATGCGGGATACATCCACACGCTCTTTGCAGAGATCGCGGATACCGAACATGACGCGCTCCGCCTGTCGAAGCGGATCTTCCCGCGATAATACGCCATCGCGCTGGATGGTCAATTCCGCACCACGTACCGACTCAATGGCCGGTAGATCGATCCCCTTATTTTCAACCACCAGCACTCCGACCTGCGGATGCAGCATGACAAGATCAGGGCGCGGGATATTGGCGCGGGGCGAAAAGGTTTCGATAAAAAAGTAGGCGTCAGGTTCGTCGCCGAAGGCCTCCAGCATCAGCGTCACCAGTCGCCCGTGCCAGTAATGGTCGATTTGCTCCGCGCCGCTAACCTGTGCCCGAGCCGCTTTTACGGCCGATTCAACCCTTTGTTTCCACGCAAACCGTGATGTTTTCGGCAAACAGAGGCTCCTGTCATCCACTCTTTCTGCGGCGTCATGCGGGCTGGCAAATGTCCACTCCGCCCCGCCAGAAGACACGCCATACCGAACATCTATGCCGCCGAGCGAATAATCGCTAACATTGTGGGATGGATTGCGGTTTTTTTCCAGCATTTTTGCGTATGGATGGCAAAGAATCCCTCGTGGTGGGGGGTGGGGCGGTGGCCCTGCGCAAAATCAGCTCGCTGGTTGCCTGTGGATCACGCGTGCTGGTGGTCAGCCCGGAAATCAGGCCCGAAATCAGTAAGCTCCACGGCGTGGAATTAAAGCATGCAATCTACGATTCCACCCTCATGCACCCCTCCGATCGGCATTGGTGGCTGGTGTTTGCCGCAACCAACCGTCCGGATGTCAATGCCCAAGTGTGTGCCGATGCGCGGGCCGCCGGAATCTGGGCCTGTAATTGCGGTGCCCCGGACGATGGCGATCTGATCTCTCCTGCGAGTCGAACCGTGGGGGAGATAACGATTGCCGTATCCACCGGTGGGGGATCACCCGGGTTTGCCGCCCAATTGGCCGATCAGGCGGTGGCGGGCATATCCGCTGATCAAAAAATCCTCGCCGGCCTTCTGCCGCAATGGCGGATGCAAATCCGCAAGGCATTCGATCATGAAGCGACTCGCCGCGATTTGATGCGCAAGATAAGTGGAGATGAAATGCTCGCTGCCATAAAATCCGGGGGTGAAAAAGCGGCGACGGACTATTTTGATCGGCTCGTGGCCGAGGCAAAATTCCACCACGCAAGGCAGGGGCAGTAGCCCATGGTGCACACGCAATTTTTACCCCTGAATATTCCGGAAATTACTGCCGCCGCAGTGACTCCGCTGATCCTGCTTGCGGCCTTTTACTTCTATACTCGGTCCAAACTTCTCCATGTCAAAAATGTCGCCACCGATGGCACCCCGAAAAATCTCACCGCCACCTGGCTGGTCGCAGTCGCCATGGGAATTCTGCTGATTCTGCTGGCCCTGCGTGCGGCCGCCGCCCATTCTCTCTCATCAACCGTGACGAACTTTTTCGATTCTTCCCTCGTCCTTTCGCTCCTGGTGCTTCTGGCGTGGGTCTATTATCGCCTCACGCACCAACTGCGCGATTTCGCCCCTTTCCTGCTGCCGATGGCGGCGGTGCTTTTAATCCTGGGCGTAACTCTCAGTTTCACGGCCGAGCCGCACTTTCATGATGCCAATCCGTGGACACTCGTGCATGTGGTCAGCGTGCTGCTCGGGTTTGCCTGTTTTGCGGTCGGGTGCATGGCCGGTGTGGTTTATCTGATTTCAGAATCGCAACTCAAGCGCAAAAATCGGTCGCAATGGACCTTTCCGCATCTGCCGCCGCTGGACCGTTTGGAGCGATTCACCCGGCACTGTATTGTGGTAGGTTTTCCGCTGCTGACGCTCGGAGCGATCAGTGGCATTTTCCGTGCGGTGGAAGACCCGCACGCCCTCGGGCGGGATTGGTATTTCTCGCCCAAAGTCCTGCTGACGGCGGTGGCGTGGCTTCTATACGCATCCCTCCTGCACGTCCGGCTCGCTCCCGCTTTGCGCGGCTCACGTTGTGCGTGGCTCAGCATTGTCGGTTTTTTCTTTCTTCTTGCGGTGCTGATCGCGGCCAATTGGATGCCGCATGGATGAGATGAAATGGAATCGATGATTCCACATTCCTATCAGATGCTGATGGTCGGTATCAATTACCGCACCGCGCCCATCGAGTTGCGCGAAAAGTTCGCCTCCGGCGCCGATGAAACCCGCCGAATTCTCGGTGAACTGCATCTTAACCATCCGCACGCAGAGTTCATGCTCCTTTCAACCTGCAATCGTGTGGAACTCTACACCGCATTTCTCGTCGGGCGCGATATTCCCGAAGATCAGTTCGTCGCTCAATTGGCCCGCATCGGCTCCGTCCCGCCCGAAGCACTCATGCCGCATCTATACATTCATCGCGGCACCGGCATGGTGGATCATCTCTTCCGCGTCACCAGTTCCCTTGACTCCATGGTGCTGGGTGAAACTCAAATTCTGGGGCAGGTGCGCGATGCATACCAGCTTGCCGCCTCCGCGACTACCGTCGGCACCATGCTTCACGCCGTATGTCAGCGGGCGCTGGCGGCGGGCAAGGATGTGCACGAAAACACGCGCCTCTCGGAAGGAAAAACCTCCGTCGCCGGGGCGGCGGTTGAACTCATCGGCGAAGTGTTCGATACGCTTGTCGATAAAACCGTGCTGGTGATCGGCGCCGGGAAAATGGCGGGCATCATGCTCAAGCACATCATGGCGCAAAAACCGCGGCGCCTGCTGGTGGCCAATCGGGATGCTCAGCGGGCCGGTTCGCTGGCGGAAAAATTCTCCGCCGATCGCATCGATTTTTCCCGCCTTGACGACGGCCTCACGCAGGCCGATGTGGTTTTATCAGGCACCAGTTCACGCGACCCGATCTTAACCGTCGCCCGGCTGAAAAATCTTCTCAAACCGCGGCAATATCGTCCGCTCTTTATTATTGATGTGGCCGTCCCTCGCGATGTGGAGGATGGCGTCACCCGCCTTCCCAATACCTTTCTCTATAACGTGGATGACCTGAGTCGGGTGTCGGAACTTACGCGTGCCCGGCGCGGTGGCGAGATTGATAAAAGCACGCAAATCATTCAGCGGCACCTGGACGACTTTTCCGCCTGGCTGGCGGCCCGCAACTCCGGCCCGGTGGTCAAGGCCCTTTATCAGCAGTGCCGGGAAATCAGTGATCGCGAATTGACCCTGCTCCTCTCCGAGCATCCGGAACTGACGCCCGATCAACAGCAGGCCCTGCGAAAATTCGCCCATCGCCTCGTCGGCAAGATATTGCATACGCCCGTCACGCAACTGGGCAACCACCCGGCATTTGAACGGCAACTCCAACTGGCCATGGCTGTGAAGGAATTATTCCGTCTGACCGATTCTTCACCCGATGATTCGGGTGCGAAAGGCGCCGCCGCGGATTCCGCCTCATAATATCCCGCGCCAACCGCTCCATATCGACAGATTCTCTCTGTGTGTTGTTAATTTTGTATTAATTCGCCTCCAGAAGCCTGATAAAAAATCAGAAGTCTATTTTTCAAATTCAGCATTGCATCCCGGTACGGCGTGTTCTATACTCTCTCTCGGGAATTGAACAAGAGAAGCAAGGTAGTTTGACGGAAGCAACTGCACCGCACCGCCGATCTACAGTTATCAAAACAGCTATAAAGGCTCGGTTTGGGGTTTCCCCATTCGGGCATCTGTTGGATTCCGGCGGAGTCAAATCTGCGGGGATGTTGGCGGACGTTTCGCAGGTTGTTTGCTGCATAATGACCGGGCAATGTGCCTGGGCTGCTGCACAATCTGATGTTTCTTGGGAAGTGAGTCACAGGCCTCAATAGAATCGGCCTTGAAACCTGACTCGCGTTATTGGAGGACTTCTTATGAAGTACGGTGTTCTATCTAAATCTCTGTTGGCCGCGGCGGCTCTCGTGGCCTTGGGTTGCGTCGGCGCCCAAGCTCAAGCTGATTCCATCAATGTGACCCAGACACCCGCGAGCACTACGCCAAATGTCAATCTGACGACCCAGGGCTCGATCGACTGGTTCTACTTTGACGGTACCACGTCAACCACCGCAACGGTCGCTGGTGCGGGCACTCTCGTGCAGAAAGATGTCACCACGCACGCCATCACCCCACCAGCCGTGGGGGCAGGAGGCTGGAACGCCGGCACTGCCGCTCAGAAGTTTAGCTGGACCGACGGAACACCGATCGCCACCGGTAGTGATGCCGTTGGATTCACCCACACTGATCCCGTGAGCAGCACGTCCACCAGCAGCGACACATCCTTCAGCTTCACCGTCACGGCGGATGGGAACGAGCAGACCCTGATCGTTGCCGC
>JAJZNY010000402.1 GCA_021852245.1 Planctomycetota bacterium
GAGGCCCGGCAATGTGGACGCATGGCGGTGAAGTATTCGGTGGCGGCGCCGGAGGGTTTAAGCAGCGGATCGGTCGCCATCAAACGCCTTTCCGATTCTCCTTATCAGGTGGATTATTTCCCGACCGCACTGACGAATGTCGCCCGGCAGACCAAACATCTGGACCCGACGTGGGTAAAGAACGGATGTGATATTTCCGCCGACTATGTGCGTTATGCCAAAGGGTTGGTCGGTCCGCTGCCGATTCCGGGTAAATTGTATTAAATCCAGGTCGCTGCAGGACCGGCGGGTCCCATGAATTGGACGCCGCCATTGCCGCTGCGATTCCGGCGCGGAGTCGTAGAAACGGAGTTCTTTTTCGGCTGTATGTGATCGGCCGCCGGCGTTACAATCAGGCCGATGACTGCATCGCCCGCCACGACTCCCCAATCTCTTCCGATGGATGAGCACCTGCCGCAGATGATCGATCATCTGCGTGCCGCCGGAGCTGTCGTGGTGGTTGCTGCGCCCGGCGCCGGCAAGACAACACGCATCCCACCCGCGGTCTACCGAAGCGGAATTCTCTCACGTGAAAACTCGGGCGTGATTGTGCTTCAACCGCGGCGTATCGCCACACGGGCGCTGGCCGCCCGTATTGCTGCGGAAAATAACTGGCAGGTTGGCGGCGAAGTCGGCTACCAGGTTCGCATGGAAAACTGCACCGGCCCCGATACTCAGATCATCATCATGACTGAGGGAATATTAAATCGGCGGCTGCAATCCGATCCGGCCCTTGAGGGAATCGGTGCAGTGATTCTGGATGAATTTCACCTGCGTACCCTGCATCTCGATGAGGCGCTGGCCTTGCTGGAGGATGTCCGTACCCATCTGCGCCCTGATCTGAAGCTGATCATCTCCTCCGCCACCATCGATGCCGGGCCCATCGCTGAATTTCTCTCCGCGCCGTGTATGGAGATTCCCGGCCGTATGTTTCCCGTGCAGATTCGCTACGCTCCGCCGGCGGGCCGGTCGCTGGAAATGGCCTGCCGCGACGCCGTTGAAGATGGATTGCAGTTCGCCGGTGATGGGCATGTATTGATCTTCCTGCCGGGGGTTTATGAAATTCAGCGCGTCGCCCAACAACTCGCATCCGTTGCTCGGCACCACGGCATGAGAATCTGTCCTCTGCACGGGAGTCAGCCGCTTGCCGAGCAGGCCATCGCCATCTCGCCATCACAGGAGCGCAAAATCATACTCGCCACCAACGTTGCCGAGACGTCGCTCACGGTGGATGGCGTGACACTGGTCATAGACTCGGGACTGGCGCGGTATGCCGATTATGATCCGCATCGCGGTATTAATCGCCTTTCAACCCGGCGGATATCGCAGGCATCCGCCCAACAGCGTGCGGGCCGAGCAGGTCGCACTGCGCCGGGAACATGCATTCGCCTTTGGGACGCGGCCCAGTGGAAGCATCAACCGCCCGCCGATCCTCCGGAAATAGAGCGCGTCGATCTTTCCAACCTGTGCCTCGATGTATACGCCTGGAATCCGGCGGGTTTTGAATCCCTGAAATGGCTCACCGTGCCCCCGGCGGCTGGCGTGCGGTCGGCCCAGGACCTGCTTTGCGACCTCGGGGCGGCTTTCGGTGGGGGAGACAACTTCAAGCTGACCGAATTGGGGCGTCGGCTGGTCAACTTTCCGCTGCATCCGCGGCTCTCGAGTATCTTGGTCGCCGGGATCGAAAGTCGTCACGCCGCCTGGGCTGCGCTGATTGCCGCGATTTTGTCTGATGCGGGAACGAGCATGGTGAATCGTCGGGATGGGGGATCATGGGATATTGCCATCTATTTGCGGCAGGTAGCAGAGGGGGTTTCGGCACTCAATGATCGCAGATCGTCCAGCGGTTCACAAACGGGCTCCGTCCTGCAGCTTTTTCGTCGCCTGTGTCGGCAATGCCGTGTGCCGGAGCAACTCCCTCCTATGCCATCGCCGAGCGTCTTGGCGAAATTGGTGTTTGTGGGGTTTCCCGATCGGCTATGCGTGATGGATCGGCGCGATCCGCGCAGGGGAGTGATGGTGGGCGGCACCGGCGTCGAACTCAGCGATCACCGGGGTGCGGATATGGCCGAAGCCGTCATCGCCTTGGATATAGAAAAAAATGACGATCGGCAAAAGCACGCCATCATTCGGCTCGCGGCACGCATTTCCATGGAAGATATTCTTGCCTCAGATGCACCCCAACTCAGCCGGAAAAAGATGGTGGTCTGGGACGAAGAGCACCGAAAATTTTCGGCCTTTATCGAAACTCACTTTGCTGACCTGTGTGTAAAATCGCAACCCGATCCGTCACCGGATCCGGACTTGGTGCGGCGTGTCATTGAGCAGGGAATTCTCCCGCACCTGCGGCACCTTCTGAATACGAACTCGGCACTCATATCACTGGCCAACCGCGCGGAGTTATTTCGGCGCCATATCGCCCGGACAGAGATACCGGAATTAACCGCCGAGTATCTGGCGGGGAGTGTGGCCGATTTTATGATCGCCGGCGATCTTCGCGAGGCGCCCGATGAGGGCCGGATGGTGGAACTGTATCTGGCTGCACTTCCCCATTCCATCCGACATCAGCTCGATTCACTTGTGCCCGAATATATGCTTCTGTCGTCGGGAAAAAGGGTCGAGATTGACTATACGCCCGAGGGGCCGGTGATTGAGGCCCGCGTGGCAGATTTATTAGGTACTCCCTCATTGCCGAAATTGTTTGGCGGACGTGTGGCGGTGATATGCCGCATCTTGGGGCCCAACCATCGGCCGGTACAGACGACGGCCGATCTGGCCGGGTTCTGGCAGGGGTCCTATCATCAGATCAGAAAGGATCTGCGGGCGCGGTATCCGCGGCATCCTTGGCCGGAGGACCCGCTGACGTATGTGCCGCCGGTGCGGCCGGGCCGCCGATAAAAAATGGGTACTGCGGAAATAATATTGGAGATGTGATATGAAAGCATGGTTGCTTGATAAACTCGGCTCGCTCGAGAATCTCAGATTGGCCGAGGCCCCTGAGCCGGAACTCCACAGCGGTGATGTGCTGCTGGAGGTCATCTACTCCGCGCTTAATCCAGCCGACCGATATCTGGCGGAGGGAGCTTATCCCGCTCGGCCGCCGCTGCCGCATATTTTGGGGCGTGATGGTGTGGGGCGGGTACTTGCCGTCGGATCCGGGGTAAGCGGCTGGCAGTTGAATGATCACGCCTTGATCATCCGCGGTCCCGTTGGTGTTGAGCGTGCCGGCACATTCGCCCAGCGCGTCGCAGTACCTGCCAATTGCCTCGCACATGTGCCCGATGGATGGACGCTGCAGCAGGCCGCGTGCGCCAGTTTGGTTTATCTCACGGCGTGGCAGGCGCTGACGCAGTTCGGTCCCGCTGGCCGATGGGTAGTCTTGATCACCGGCGCATCCGGCGGTGTCGGTGTTGCAGCCACGCAACTTGCCACCGCCATGGGGCACCATGTGATCGCCCTTTCGCGCTCGCCGGAGAAAGCGACAAAACTTCGCCAGCTCGGCGCCGCCTTCACCGCCGATCCTGCCGACCCGACCTGGAGAAAATCCGTATTGACGCATCTCGGTTCGCGGCGCGTGGACCTGGCAATCGATAATATCGGAGGCTCCGGCTTTTCCGAACTGCTTGATGTGATGGGGATGTGGGGAAAGATCAGTGTGGTGGGGCGGCTCGCCGGGCCGGTGCCTCAATTTAATACCGCCAGCCTTTTTTTCCGGCGCCTGCGCATCGGAGGTGTCGCGGTTGGAAGCTACACCGCCGAAGAAGCCCAGAGTGCCTGGCGACATGTACTGGAAACCCTCGCCGGGGGCGATCACCGGCCATTGATTGACAGCGAATTTCCGTTCGATCAACTGCTGCAGGCGTTCGCGAAGTTGGCCTCCGGGCCGATGGGCAAGGTGCTGTTGCGCGTCCGATAGCGGCCGAACCGCGTTGGGGATTTGGCGGCCGAGCACCCTTGATCTTGATATCGGGCGGAAGTGTCCACCGTGTTTGGTGCCGATCAGCCAGCAGACGGGAACTTAATGCAGCCAGATTCTTATGGCAATCTGGAGCAGAATATTAACTTGAATCCCGGCGGCAATGTCATCCCAGAAAACGCCCCACCCCGCGGGCAGTCTCTCCAATTGACGACAGGGCGGCAGTTTCATCGTGTCGGTAAGACGGAAAAGCAGATACACCACCGCGGCGGCGATCCATGCACCCCACGGATGTCCCACACATCGGGCGGGTAGGGGCAGAAAAAGTGTAGCTGTGAGGTAGCCGGCATATTCATCCAGCACCACCTGTCCCGGATCTTTCTTTCCAAAGTACTTTTCCGCCCACGGGCCGAGATAGACGGTAAAAAATCCCGCCGCGACAATGATGGCCAGTGATATGCCGATGCGTGCCGCCAGCGAAACACCGCCCCAGAGCAGCAGCCACCAGATAAGGGCCGGTCCGCACGAGCCCCAGCTGCCCGGTGCCGGTTTAAGCAGGCCCAATCCGCCGCCGGTGATGACCCATTTTTTCAGGTTGTCGTTCAGTTCAAGTCCGCCTTCACTGCCACTGCAATTGATAAACTCTCGACTTGCACATCATCGGATCAGTCGCCGGGCCATAGAAATATATTGCCAAGCTGAAAGCACCGTCACCGCAAGTGTAAGCCAGATGGCCAGATCGCGCGTGTAAAGAAACCATTTTAATATGCCCGCCGGCAATTCCCACGCCAGCAACTGGCACACGATCACACCGATGACCGCCGAGCACTGCAAAACCATCTTTACCTTGCCCGCCCACTGGGCCCGAAAATCAATCCCCTGCCCCTCCGCCAGAGAACGGATTCCCGTCACCACAAATTCCCGCGCGATAAGTACCACCGCCATCCACGCGGTGATACCCGTCGGCGAAAAACTCAGTACGCTGAGATGCGGCGCCATCGGCCAGGCATTCCATCCCGGTACCGAAAAAAAGACAAATGCGCCGCAGATTAATATCTTGTCCGCAAACGGGTCCACCACCCGCCCGAAAACGCTTTCCGCCTTCCACGCACGGGCCAGATAGCCGTCGAGAATGTCGCTGGCGACCGCTATGGCGAACAGGACCAACGCCACGGCGATCCACACGGTTACGGCATGGTAGGGCGGTGCCAGATTAATCACGATAAAGAAGAAGGCCGTCACCACCAACCGTCCGATGGTGATCAGGTTGGGGATGTGCCGATGAGGGGCCGCAGAGGATGGAGATTCAGTCGGCACGCCTCACCTCCGCTCGTT
Organism: Planctomycetota bacterium; assembly: GCA_021852245.1. The sequence goes on from JAJZNY010000402.1 coordinate 5,291, forward strand.
CAATGGTCGCCCAGTATGGGCAGGGGTGTGCTGGGGGTCGGGCCGGTCCTGAGCGTTTTGATGCGACGTCCCAGAAGATCGTAACCCGAAAATTCCTCAACCTTCACCTGCACCAGTTCACCCGGTACCGCGTCGATCTTCTCGAGGATCACCTCGCCGTCAATATCCGGTGCCTGGCCATCATAACGCCCAATCGCCATCCGCTGCCCGCGATCAACGCAGTCCACGAGCACCGTCAGCTTTTCGCCCACCAGCGCCTCATTCTTCATCAGCACATTCGTCCGCTGCGCCAACATTAATTCTTCGCGTCGCGCCGCCATCACGTCCGCAGGAACTGCCTGCAATTCCCACAGCCGACCGGCCGGTGTGCCCGGTTCCGGCGAGTATTCAAAGACCCCCAGACAGTCAAACCCGAATTCATCTACAAATTCTACGAGCTCGGCATGTTGCTCATCCGTTTCACCCGGAAAGCCGGTAATGAGCGTGGTACGAATGGAGATGTTCGGTATCCAGCGTCGCAACTTGTCCAGCAGCTTTTCAATCTGCTTGCGCGTCACCTTGCGCCGCATCGCGTGCAGGATGTCATCATTAATATGCTGCAGCGGCATATCGATATACTTCACCACATGCTCCGCGTCGCGGATCGCCTTGATCATCTCGTCCGTAAAACAGCTTGGATATGCATACATCAGCCGGATCCATCCGGCGCCAACTTGTTGATCCAGCGTTCTGAGGAGCCCGGAGAGCCCCTCGCCCGGCCCATCGTAGCCGATGTCAGTTCCATAACTGGTGGTATCCTGTCCGATCAGATTGAGTTCAAATGCACCATCGGCGACCAATTCGCGAGCCTCGGTCAAAATTGCATCCAGCGGCTTGGATCGCATTCGACCCCGGATGGAGGGAATGGTGCAGAATGTGCATCCTTGATTGCACCCTTCGGATATCCGCAGATACGCATAGTGCCGTGGCGTAAGCCGCAGGCGTGAATCATCGGCTTCGAAATACCCTTTCCGGCTTCGATCATGTTTGGAAATGAATTGTGTCACCGGGTGAAAATTCCCCATATCCGGCGTTTGCTCGTCCCGCTTAG
>JAJZNY010000133.1 GCA_021852245.1 Planctomycetota bacterium
TCGGTCTCGGTGACCGGATCAGGCTCCGTTCGAACGCTCCTGGCTATCATCCACAGTCATTATCAGCAGCCAATCGGCAAGGCCCGGTTGGCGATCAAAATACAGTCTGTTATTTCCCATGTATTGGCGCAGTTTCCCCACCTGCTGGCAACGCCCTCCGGCGCAAAATTTGTCGGTGGCGGTCTGGCATTCTCGGCCGCCTTGGCCGCCGGAGATGGGCACCGCCCGGGGGCGACGCGCGGATCGTCGCCGACACCTCTCCTGCCGCCGGTATCGTTCAATCTTAAGTCCCGGCTTTCAACATTGAAGTGGACGCTTCCATCTCACGAAAGTGCGAGATCGGCCTATGGTGATCTGAACGTCAGCGGTGCCACCACCGGGGGGCCGGTTACTATCGCCCTTAATGCGTTTGCAGGTGGGGGGGCGGAAAAACCGTCAACGGTTACCCTCAACGGCACCATTTCTCCGTTTGCCCATCAACGTCTCAAGGCTCTTCCCGCGATGACCGGCCATTTGACGCTGAACATGTCGCATGTCTATCTCTCCTATCTGAAGCGATTTAATCTGCCGGTGCACATGGACGGCACCCTGCACGGGCATCTTGCGGTGGTCAGCAATGCGCCGCATCAGGGGCGCATCAGCGGGCAGATGCAGATTGACGCGCTGACACTCGGCGGCGCGCTTCTGCATGGTGACCATCCGGTGCTTGGAAATCTGGCCATTCCAGTGGATATGGTCTGGGACGCCGAACACCTCAACATCGAACAGCTTGCCATGCAATGTCCGGTATTTAATGTTTCGGCATCCGGTGCGGTGAATCTCAACCGCCTTTCGGCCCTGCGTTCGACCGACGGTAATTGGGGTGGGACCGGTATGGTGGTGACGTCAACCATCAATACCGCACTTTTCACCGATGACTTCCGCCATACCCTGCGACTCAATCATCTTCCACTCAAGATCAAATCCGGTCGGGCGGTGTTGCAGCTTCATCTTCGCAACCGGGGCACCACTTCCGCTTTGGCCCTCGACTTCAGCCTCTCTCCGCAGGTATGTCGCTGGAAAGAAATTCCCGCATCCATTTACCCCATGATCATGAACGCCGCCGCTACCAGACAGGCGGGCCGCTGGACGTTGACTCGATGCAGCGTGTCGCAGAGCGAACCCAAATCCACATCTGCCGTCCTGAAATTATCCGTGCTTGGCGTGCACGGTGCCAAAGAGCTCAGTTATTCGCTCGCATCGGACTGCAACCTCGGACCGCTGGAACAGGAATTGTCGCCATTCGTGGAATTGGATGGCAAATCCATCACCGGCCGACTTTCCATTGCCGGTGCGCTGAACAATGTGCTCACCTCCAAGCCCGCCGTGGACGTTAAATTGCAGTTGCGGCATCTGGTTTATCTGTCGGAGGCCAAAGCGTCGCCCGTTCGTATCAGCAAGATTACGTTACCTCTTAAGGCGGATTTGGTTCTCACAAAAGGCTCGCTTGCATCCGCCCAAGTTTCCATGGGCGTGGATTCCCCACAACTTCTGGATGTCCAAGCCGACGCCGCTGTTACCCCTCAGCCTCTTACCGTCCGGCATCTTCACCTGACGCTGGCCATGGTGGACCTCCAGAAGCTCTGGGAGCTTGTGCAAACCGTAAGTCCCTCCACACCCGCATACAAGCTGGCGGGATATATTAAAAACTCACCCATCCATCTGAATTATTCGCCCGGTCGGCTTGAGGTGACGGATGCCGCCCTGCATCTGAGCGACCTCTCCATGCAGGGGGATATCAAAAACGCGCCGCCGTTCACCGAACCGAAACTGGATCTGCTTCTGGCCGCCGATATCCATACCGGAAAAGTCCGTTCGGTGACGCTATCGGATATGTCCGTGAAATCAGGTGACGGGCTTCTGTCGGTTGCCGTCGACAAACCCGTGATGATCAATCTCGCCGGCAGTTCGACGCAGATCGCTGCCCCATCCATAAAAATTGCTGCGGACTTGGCCCGTATGCAGAATCTGCTCGTTAACCTTGGTAAGCTGCCGGTTGGTGCAAAACTTGCCGGGCAGTTGGCATTGGATGCCGATGCCCTCGGAAACGGCAAGATCATCTCGACTACGCTTGACGCTCACGTGAAGGGATATCAGGTTGCAATGCCCGGGGCCAAAGCGGTGCTGCCGCCGACGAATCTGCTGGCAAGTTTGGCCGGCAAGGCAGATATGACCCAAAAGATATTCACCGTTACGCATACCTGCCGCATTGGTGAGGCTGGAGGCAAAAAAACCGGCAGTAACCTGCTTACCATTGAACGGGATTCGGTTCTCGCCTGGGGGCCGGGCGGAGTGGAAAAAATCCACGGCACCCTGCACTATGATCTTGCCGGCGCGATCGCGCTCCTCAAGCCATTCCTGCCGCCGACCCTCTCGGCAACGGGCAGCGGAAGCATGCCATTGGCCGTCACGGGTCCGCTTACATCCGCGCCGGGGCTTTTGATTGCCCGCAAGTTGAGCATCACTTCAACCGCGCTGGCGTTCAAAGAACTCAGCTATGATGGCACACACCTGGGCCCCGGATCGCTCGGATTTTCAGAATCGGCAGGCCGCATCCAGATTACACCGGCAGCTATCCCCGCTAATCATGGGACGGTGAATCTTGGCGGATATATTGATCTCAATGGGTCAACCCCCACCTACGTGCTGCCATCTCCGCTGCAGGTGGCCAGCAAAGTGCAGATCAATGCGCCGATGGGTGCGAGCATCCTGAAGTTTCTCCCGCTGACCTGGGGCAATAAGGGGCAACCGGCGCTGGTCAATGTGCAGGGAATTCTGAATATGTCACTCCAATCGGCTGATATTCCCCTTTCGTCAGTTGCCATGAAAAAGTCGGGCACGGCGGTGGGCACCGTGAGCATCACACACCTGACCACCAACGCCCCGTTTGTTGGCCAGATTTCGGCATTGTCCGGTCCGTTGGGCGGCAACATCAGTATCGCGGACAGCGGCATCCGTCCGACACAATTCGTTCTCAAGAACGGACGGGTGAGCTACAAAGATATGAAACTGGTTCTGGCATCATTCGGCCTCGACCTGAGCGGCTGGGTAGGTTTAAACAATCAGATGAATGTCGATATGAACATTACCGGCGGGGGCCTCACCCTGCCGATCCCCCTTAAACTTGCGGGCACCACCGCATCACCCCAAATCAAGCTCACGAGTCATCCGCTCAAGAGCATCGGCAAGGGGATCAAGGGGCAGGTGAAGGGTCTCCTGCATGGCCTGTTCGGACAATAACGACTAAATCGTGCCCGGACACGGCAGACGGTTCGAGGTTGACTTGGCCCAGTGATCGCCATTGCTCGCGACAAAACCACCGTCGCTTCTGAATCTCCAAAGCACTATTCGCTGACCATCCGGCGCACCGTTCGGCGCCTGCCCTGATCCTTATATCTCGGCGGCACCGCAGTCGCAGTTCCCTTTATACGGAATTCGACTTGGGTATACTCCCGCATAAAAGGAAAGTGCGGTGGCGCAGTCATGTGAAAATTGTGGTATCGATCAGCATGTCGGCGAATTGGATATCCGGTCGGCGGGGTATTGTTTTCGGTGCGGCTGTCTGCTCGATGCGGTCGAACCGATGGACCTCAATCTCGGCCAAGATCAACGCCATCCCGATTCAAAAAATCGGCAATAATGTCGAACACCTTTCCGCCAGCGCGGCCGCGTTGGCCGATTCTCAGCAGATTCGGCGCATCATCGCCCATCTGGACAGGACACTGGCTAATATTCAAGCCATGACCACTCATTCGCGGGGGCATGTCGCCGCCACAGTGATAGAGATCCAACGTGCCGCCCGCCAGGCGGCGCAAATGATGGAAACCATACGCCACATCGCAGGCGGAAGTTACGCTTCTCAGCAAAGTGTCCGCGGTCTTATCGCTGAGTTGACTCGCATGGCGCGTGCCATTCGGAGTCTCGCAAATTATCTCGATGCGCATCCCAATGCGCTGTTAATGGGGCGGCCGAAATGATTCATCGATCCTTACCCGTATTCGTGATCATCACCGCAGCGATGCTGCTTGGAGGTTGCGCTTCGGGTCCGCCGACACAACTCATGACGACGTCCGCAGTTGCCGAGCCTGCGCACCCTTACGCCGGCCCTCCAGTGCCGGTAGGTCGGGTTACCATTCCACCTCAACTGGATCGATTATGGCTCACGCGAAGCGAAGGGAATGGATACCTTCACGTCAGCAACGCCACGCGCTGGGCCGCGCCACTCGCCGTGCTGATTCGTCACACGCTCTCGATTGATTTATCCCCGTCGCTCGCACCGTCCAACGTGATCATCCCCGGCGAGCCCGAGCCGCGAAAATCTTACGTCACCCTTTCAATTATGATCACGAGATTGCGGATATCAAGTCCGCCTCATGGTGCCGCTCATCTGGATATGAGCGCCGTATGGGCATTGACCCGCCCGCATCTCCCGCCGCAAATGCATCATCTGCGAATTACTTTGGCCTCCGCATCGGATTCCGAATCGGCAGCGGATGCCCTGAGTCGAGCGATCGGCAAACTTGCCGACTCCATCGCGATATCGCTCGTGGGTTCCAATTCGCCCGGTACCATCGTCTCAGGCGGATCGTGATATCCCGGGCAATAAGACCCGACTCCGCACATTTGACGCAGAGGGGTATTCGGGTAGCATTTGTGCTCCATTGCGGTGTCGGCGAGCCGCAATTCGGCTTGACGCTTCGGCGTCTGAATCAAAACGTATGGCGGTAAGGTAAATTTCGGAGGTTGATCGTGGATACAGGGTTATCTTTCGGGCATTTCGCGGGGGCGCTGACTGTGCCGACAACCATCGCGGTCAAGCACGGTCCGCTGCTGGTGATGCATCCGATCGATTACGCGGTATTGGTCGTTTATCTTCTGTTTGTCGTCGGAATTGGTGTCCTTACCGGCCGCAAGCAGAAAACCAGCGAAGACTTCTTCCTCTCCGGTCGCAGCATCCCGTCATGGATCACCGGTTTGGCATTTATTTCCGCCAATCTCGGCGCTCTGGAAGTCATGGGTATGGCGACCAGCGGCTACGAATACGGCATGATCACCGCCAATTACTACTGGATCGGCGCGATTCCCGCCATGGTCTTCATGGGCGTGGCGATGATGCGGTTCTTCTACGGCAGTAAGGTTCGCAGCGTTCCTGAGTTTCTCAATAAGCGATACAACGAAGGCACTCGTTTCGTCAATGCCATCACCTTTGCCATCTTCACCCCGGCTATCTCCGGCATCAGCATGTACGCCCTTGCTCTGGTGCTTCAGGATTTTCTGGGCCTCAACTTCAATGTCAGCGTTTTGATATCTGCAGCGGTGGTTTTGGTATATACCTTCCTCGGCGGATTGACCGCCAGCATCTACAACGAGGTGCTCCAGTTTTTCCTGATTGTTTTTGGTGTCGCCCCGCTCACCATCATCGCCTTGATTGCCAATCGCGGTTGGGCTCATTTCAAGCATTGGCTCCAGACGCATCAGCGCTATGCGATCTACCCGAAAAAAGTAGCTGCCGCCGCCACTCACAAACTTCACGCCCTCGCCGCCAGCACCACACAAAGTGTACATGCCGCCCTGCACGGGAGTGCAGCAACGCATATGCCGGCCACGGCCGTCGCTACCGCCGGGGTTAAACTTTCCGGTTCGCAGTGGTTGCACACGTGGGCGCACATGGGGGGCATCAACAACCCTCTGCAGATTTCATGGCCCGGTGTTGTGCTCGGCCTGGGATTTGTGCTCTCGTTCTCCTACTGGTGTACCAACTTCCTCGTCGTGCAGCGTGCCTTGGCCGCAAAAGACCTCACTGCAGCCCAAGATACGCCTCTTCTGGCGGCGTTTCCGAAAATGCTCTTCCCCTTCATCGTCATTCTCCCTGGCGTGCTTGCCATTCCGCTGATCCCCCATCTGCTGCCCAGCGGCCACGGCATCTCACCGACAAAAACATTTAACAATGTTATGCCGCTGATGATGGCGAGGTACTACCCGGCCGGTCTGCTGGGGCTGGGTCTTACCGCTTTGATGGCGTCATTCATGTCCGGTATGGCGGGGAATGTCACCGCATTTAATACGGTGGTCACCTACGATCTTTACGCCGCCTACATCCGCCCCAACGCACCGGATAAACATTACCTGAATTTCGGCCGCTTGATGACCGTCGTTGGGATTATCATCAGTGTCGCTTTTGCCTACGCGGTCGCCGGATCTCGCAGCATCATGGGTTACACGCAGAATATCTTCGGCGTGGTCAACGCACCGCTGATTTCAGTCTTCCTGCTGGGGATGTTCGCCAGCTTTACCACCCCCATGGGCGGCTTTGCCGGTATCATCATCG
>JAJZNY010000061.1 GCA_021852245.1 Planctomycetota bacterium
CCGATCTGATCTTTCGCGGGCTGCGGCTGGTCAACTGGGACGCCCAGCTTAAAACGGCCGTGGCGGACGATGAAATCTATTTTGAAACGGTTCGCGGCAAGATGACTTCCATTCGGTATCCGCTCGCAGAGCGGCGCGAAGGTGAGCCGGAATATCTCATTGTCGCCACCACACGTCCTGAAACCATGCTGGGCGATACCGCGGTCGCCGTGCACCCGGATGATCCGCGCTACCGTTCGCTGATCGGCCGTGAGGTGATGGTGCCGCTGGTGGGACGGCGAATCCCGATCATCGGTGACGGCCAACTCGTTGACATGGAATTCGGGACCGGAGCGGTGAAGGTGACGCCCGCGCACGATCCGAACGACTACGCCACCGGCCTCCGGCACCGGCTGGAGCAGATCAACCTTTTGACCCCCGATGGGCGTATGAATGAGAACGGTGCGGGTCAATTTCAGGGCGTTGAATATAACTACTGCGGGATGCGGTTTGCCGATGAAGCGCGCAAGGCCATCCTCGCAGATTTGGAAAAGCTCGGGCTTATCGCCGATCAGCGCGATCATGAGCATGAAGTCGGCCACAGCGACCGGAGCAAAACGCCCATCGAGCCGTATTTAAGCGAACAATGGTTTGTGCGGATGGGAGATATTGACGGCGGTGTGGCCTTGGGGAATGGCGAGCGGGCTTCAGGCCTCGCTCAAGCCGCCATCGACGCCGTTGCCGACGGTCGTATTAAGATCACGCCGGAGCGCTATGCCAAAGGGTATACGGACTGGCTCTCGCAAAAACGCGACTGGTGCATATCGAGGCAATTGTGGTGGGGACACCGCATACCGGTCTGGACCGTCGCCGCGGCCGGCGCTGAGGCGATGTTCGGCGCCATACAGAATCACGACCCTGATAACTGCCTGCTCTCCGTCCGCAGACGCCCTGATGGAACACTGCTGATCTGCCCACGATCGGAGTCGGCCGACCAGACACTGGAATACCTTGCCCGCAATCTGGGCGTTGAGCTGCATCGCGATGACGACGTGCTGGACACATGGTTTTCTTCCGCCCTCTGGCCCCTTTCAACCATGGGCTGGCCTAAGGACGGCACGGGCGACGGGCCGGACGACAAACTGCTCCCCTACTATTACCCCACCAGCGTGCTTTCCACCGCACGCGAGATATTAACCCTCTGGGTCGCCCGGATGGTAATGTTCGGTCTTTTCTGCCGTGGCGATGTTCCTTTTCGACGGGTTTATATTCATGCGGTCATTCAGGACGGCAACGGCCGGCCGATGAAAAAATCATTGGGTAACGGCGTCGATCCGGTCGATATTGTCGAAAGTCATGGTGCCGATGCGCTGCGCTATACACTGGCTTCCATGGCGACCGAGACGCAGGATATCCGGCTGCCGGTGGTCAAGGACGCCCGCACCGGCCGCAACACCAGCCCACGGTTTGATGTCGGCCGTAATTTCGCCAACAAACTCTGGAACGCATCGCGCTTCATCATCAGTCATCTGGGTGATGCGGGAAATTCCTCGGGTGATGTGGCGGCGAAAATACTCAAAGATGGCGATATGGCTGACCGTTGGATCATTTCATCCACCTGCCGGGCCATCACTCAGACGCGCCGATTGATTGATGAATTTCGGTTCGCAGAACTAGCATCCATGCTTTACCAATACTTCTGGGGCGATGTGTGCGACTGGTATCTGGAAATCGCCAAGGCACGCATCCGGAGCGGTGATCCGCAGGTGCAGGCGGTGCTGGGATATGTGCTGCGTACCAGCTTGGCCCTGCTGCATCCGCTGATGCCGTTCGTCACCGAGGCAATCTGGGAAAAACTTCCGGGCGATCGCCCGCTGGCCCGGTCACCATTTCCCGAACCTGTCGGTGAGGTGGATACCGGCGTGACGGAAACGTTCAACATGATACAGCAGATTACGCGGGCCATTCGTGATATCCGCAATCAATACAACATCGATCTCAAGAGAACCCTTACGGTGCATCTGCAGGCCGATTCTGCCGAGGCGCTTCATCGAATTGCTCCGGGCGTTCCGATGATTGAAAACCTGAGTCTCTGTTCCATACATGAAGCGGGTGTCACGATCACACCTCCGGCGGAGGCCGCCATTGCGGTGGTTGGGGGGGTGACGATCTACGTTGCCGGCGTGGTGGATCGTGAGATGGAGATTGAAAAACTGCAGCGCCGGCGGCAGGAGTTGGAGAAACTCATCTCCAGCAGCCGAGGTAAGCTGGCCAATGACCAATTCGTCACCAAGGCTCCGGAGAAGGTGGTACAGGGGATTCGTGACCAATTGGCAGTCTATGAATCTGAAATGCAGCGTCTGGATGACAATTTGAGCAAACTGCTCGCTGCCGTAAAGTAACGACCCCCGATCGCGGCTGCGGTGCCGGAATGGGAACATCAATATCCGTTATTGCTGAAAGGATTTAATCTCATGCGTGATCAACGTCTCGATAAGCTCGCCGACATACTCGTGCACTATTCCGCGGGTATTAAAAAGGGTGATCTGGTGCGTATTCAGGGGGATGTGGTCGCCCTGCCTTTGGTGGAGGCCATATATGAAAAGGCATTGGCGGCCGGCGGCAATCCGTTTGTGCTGCTGAGCAGCGATGCCATGGCCGAGGCATTTTATCGAGTTGCGACGCCGGAGCAGCTTTCGTTTTTATCGCCGGTGAGCCAATTTCTTGTGGAAAAGATTGATGTATCCATCGGTCTCTGGGGTGATTCCAATACGAAAAGCATGTCGCAGGTTGACCCGAAGAAACAGGCGATGGCGGCGCAGGCGCGTCGTCCGATCAGCACCCGTTTTCTCGAAAGAGCCGCGAAAGGTGAGTTGCGCTGGGTGGGGACGCAATATCCGACACAGGCGGCGGCACAGGATGCGGAGATGTCGCTTCATGATTATGCCGATTTCGTATTCCACGGCGGCCTGCTGCATCTGGCCGATCCTGTTGCGGCATGGAAAGGGCTATCGGAACGACAGCAGCGACTGGTCGATTATCTGGACACCGTTTCTGAAATTCGCGTGATTGCCCCGGATACCGATCTGCGTCTTGGTGTGAAAGGACGCAAGTGGATCAACTGCTGCGGACATGAAAATTTTCCTGATGGAGAGGTGTTCACCGGCCCAATCGAAGATGCGGTCAACGGCACCATCCGCTACAGTTTTCCAGCGGTGCATCACGGGCGCCAATGTGATGAGATTGTTCTGACATTCAAGCACGGTCGGGTGGTTGATGCGCGGGCGGCGAAAGGCCAGGAATTTCTCCTGACCATGCTGGATCAGGATGCGGGCGCCCGAACTCTGGGTGAATTTGCCATCGGGACCAATTATTCCATACAGCAGTACACACGCAACACCCTTTTTGACGAAAAAATCGGCGGCACGTGTCACGCGGCGGTCGGGGCGGCGTATCCGGAGACCGGAGGAAAAAATAATAGCGGCCTGCATTGGGATATGGTCTGCGACTTGAGGCGGCCGGGCTGCCGAATCGAGGCCGATGGCCGGACGATTCTGGAGGCGGGCCGGTTCAGCGACCCGACCTGGCCGCAGGCAGCTGCGTAATCGCCAGCGACTATCGCCTCAGATTCGTCTTTGCCAGATCAATCACTTCATCGCCTCGACCGTTGAGAACCGCACGGATCAGGTAGAGTCCGAAGCCCATGGCTTGGGAACCGGTTATTGTCGGCGGCATGGAGAGTTCCTGTCGGTTAACCAGAACATCCACCAACACCGGCCCAGGATGGCCATACGCCATATCGATGGCGGGCGCGAGTTCCTCCGGCTTTTCCACACGGACGGCGTGAATGTCCATCGCCTGCGCCATGCGGGCAAAATCCGGATTCAGCAGGTCGGTGCCAAAATTGAGCAGCCCCGCCGCTTTCATTTCCAATTCCACAAATCCGAGTGAACTGTTGTTGAAGATAAACATTTTTACGGGCAGCTTGAGTTGACGCACGGTGAGCAGTTCACCGAGCATCATGGAAAGGCCGCCATCGCCACACAGCGCTATCACCTGCCGCTGCGGAAAAGCCGACTGAGCGCCGATGGCCTGCGGCAGGGCACTGGCCATGGAACCGTGCGTGAATGAACCTGTCAATCGACGTTTTCCGTTCATGGTCAGATATCGCGCTGCCCAGATGGTGGGAGTACCGACATCGCAGGTGAACACGGCGTCGTCGGAGGCTGCGGCATCGATGAGTTTCATGAGATATTGCGGATGGATGGGCGTTCGGCCCGGCTTGCCGAGAGCCAATTCATCAAGCTGCTTTCTGGCCTTTTGATAATGATTGCGGCAAAGCTCCAGATAGGCGCGATCGGTCCGCCGCTTCAACCGCGGTATCAGCTGATTGAGCGTAGCGCGGACATCGCCGATGATTCCCAGATCGACGCGTGTCCGGCGGCCGATCTGTTCGCCGAGCCGATCCACCTGAATAATGCGGGCCTTTTCGGGGAAAAATTGAGGATACGGAAAGTCGGTTCCAAGCATCAGCAGCGCATCACAATTTTTCATTGCATGATAGCCGGAGGAAAAACCGAGCAGGCCGGTCATTCCTACATCATACGGATTGTCATATTCAACATATTCCTTGCCTCTGAGGGCATGAACGATCGGAGCGGCGAGCCGGTCGGCGGTGTCGATCAATTCCCGATGCGCATCTTTACAGCCGGCACCGGCCAGAATCGCGACTTTCTCCGCCCGGTTGAGGATTTCGGTCGCGGCTGAAAGCTGAGCTTCATCCGGCATGACCACGGATGGATCGGCCGAAATGGGAGTCGGCATGACATCGAGATCAAATATCTGGGCCGCCACGTCTCCGGAGATCACGATGACCGCAACACCCGAACGACTGATCGCGGTATTGATGGCAATCGGGAGAATACGGACCAGCTGATGCGGATGGGAGATAACGCCGCAGTAATGGCTGCAATCTTTGAAAAGTGATTCAGGGGTGGTTTCCTGAAAATAGCCGGTACCGCGTTCGCTGCTGGGTATCTGGGCGGCAATGGCCAGCACCGGAACTCTCGAACGCGCACAATCAAAAAGGCCGTTGATCAGATGCAGGTTGCCCGGCCCGCAACTCCCCGCGCACACCGCGAGGTGGCCGGTGAGATGGGCTTGAGCCCCGGCGGCAAAAGCGGCCGTTTCCTCGTGCCGCACGTGCGTCCACTCCATGGTGGGAGTCCGGCGAATGGAATCGGTGATGGCGTTGAGCGAATCCCCCACCACGCCATAAATCCGGCGTACACCGATGTCGGCAAGGGTTTGAACCAAAACATCCGCAACCGTTTGTGACGCCACCGCGCACCTCCATTCGGTTATGAGAAGATCGGTCGCGAGGCGATGGGGTTCGACGAGCCCGCCATCACGTGCCCCGCAACTCGCTAATCGAGCAGCGCCATGGCCCGGAAGCCGAGCCCTTTCTACCGGTTCTCCCGCCCGGTCTGGGAGAGATTATTTTGCAACGGTCGCCCCAGACGTCGGGCCGCCTCGGCAAGCCACCGGTCAACCGCCCGCATATCCGTGTAAAAATAAACGCTGTTGCATTGACGCCGACTTTTGACCAGCCCGGCCCGGCGCAGCATTTTGAGATGATGCGATACCGTCGGTTGAGAGAGCCCGAGTTCGGCCGCCAGTTCAATCACATTGTACATGTCCATGCAGCGGGGTTCGCGGGGCAGCAATTCCATGATGCGCAGACGCATCGGTTCACCGAGCGCTTCAAAGACCATCACATAGCGATCCGGCTTCCGACGCGACAGCGTGACTGTTCTGCGGTTTGACGGCAATGATCTTCTCCACACCGGGACCTATTTTGCAGCACGTTCAATGCGGGGAAGCACCATGCTTCGCACCACCTGGATTCCGGGCCCGCCTTCCAGCAGTTTGAGGCACTTTTCACCCGGCGGGGTGTCGAGCTTAAGCAGCATGAGCGCCTTATCGCCTTTGCGGCTGATGGCCATGTCGGCAATATTGATTTTTTCCTGCCCAAAGGTCATGCCTACAAACCCGATTACCCCCGGTCGATCGGTATTGACCACCAGTACCATCGGGCCTTCGGGGATCATATCCATATGATACCCCTTGATGGAAAGCACACGCGGAAGATGATCTTCAAATACCGTTCCGACCATGGAATGAGCGTGATCGCCGTCGGAAACAACGATTTCAATATGATGACTGCTGCGGGTGCCCGCTTCGGCGAGCACTTCGTGCTGAACGCTGATGCCCCGCTGCTCGGCGAGGTGCATCACATTGACCACATTGGGAATTTCCTGAATCTGCCCCTTGAAAAGCTCGACCATCGCCACGCGCT
>JAJZNY010000327.1 GCA_021852245.1 Planctomycetota bacterium
CCGTTACGTAGCTAAAATGATAAGGTTTGATGAGGTTCCTTCGCATGCAGAAAAATAATCGCGGGCGCAGATGGATGACTCGGCGGGCTCGTCTCACGGGGACCGTCACGCTCATGACGCTGCTGGTGCCCCTCCTGACGGCCGATCTGTTTACCCGATTCTTTAATGGCGTCGGCCAGGTGGCGCTGGTGATTATCGGTTTCGGCGTTCTGGTGTTTTTTCATGAGTTGGGGCATTTTGTTGCCGCCAAGTCGTTCAAGATACGCTGCGATGTTTTCTCACTGGGAATCGGCCCGCGACTTTGCGGCTGGCGGAAGGGAAAGGGATTCAGCTTTGGCAGCGTACCCATTGGCCCTCCCGTTCGGGTTGAGGGGGAAAACGCAAAAATGGTGGTGCCGCAGACGCTCGTTGAGACCGACTACCGCATCGCGTGGTTGCCCTTCGGCGGTTATGTGCGGATGCTTGGTCAGGATGACCTGGATCCGACCAAGGTAAGCTCGGATCCCGCCTCATTTGCCAATAAGCCCATCTGGCAGCGGATGATCGTCATCTCCGCCGGCGTGGTGATGAATCTCATTCTGGCATTTATTATTTTTGTCATCGCCTTCCGGATCGGCGTTCCTTTTCAACCGGCCGTTATTGGCGGCGTGGAATACAACAGTCCGGCGATGAAGGCAGGTTTGACGGTGGGGGATCGTGTTATCGCAGTCAACAACCACAAGCCGCTCGGATTTCTGGAATTTGCAGATTTGAAGATGGCTTCCGCTCTCGATACGCCCGGCAAGCCGATCAAACTAACCTATGTCCCGGCAGCCGGTGGGCCGAATCGTTCGATTGACATCGTGCCCAAAATGTCCAAATCCTCGGGGTTCCTGATGTTCGGCATCGCCGCGCCGGAATCGCTCAAGGTGCTCAAGGTCAAGCCCCGGCAATTGAAAAATCTTCCCTGGGCCGCTCCCATCCTCACCAAAGTCAAGCCCGGCAGCACCATCGTTGCCATTGACGGACACCCCGTCTCCTCTTACGGCCAGCTTTATCAATTTGAGCAGCGCAGCGGCGGCAGTCCGCTCCGCCTCACGCTGATATCGTCCGCCGGGAAAAAATATTCCGCACAAGTCGCCCCGACGCTGATACCTCTGCCGGGAGTTACCCACATCCCGGCCATCCTCGGCTATCAGCCACTGATGAAGATTTCTGCGATTGTACCGAAGTCCAGCGCCCAAAAATCCGGCCTCAAACCGGGCGATGTGATCCTCCGCCTCGGTACCATTGTTAACCCGGATTGGCATCAGATTCGCTCTTTAATAAGCGGTAATCCAGATCAATCCGTCAGCATGCGCATTCTGCGCAACGGCCGGGAGCATACGCTTACCGTTCATATCGGTACACTCAATGGAAAAGGTTTCCTTGGTATTGAAGCGACGCCGGCGTACCGAACCGACATGTTCGGCCGATCGAATACCGACAACGGCTCAGACAAACTTACCGGTAAAACCTTTACCGGAGTGGCGGTCGTGGCAAACGCACGCCCGTCAAATGTTGCCTATTCACCGGTGAAGAATTGGCTTCAGCTTTACGATTTCGCCCTTAAGCATCCCGATACCTTGATTGCCATCAAGGTTGCTGGGCTTGCGTCGCCGGTGATCGTAAAAAATTCCGGCTCTCTTTACACCGCATTAAAGCAATTTCGCTACGGCCTTTCGCTGCCGCTGAATCCACTGACAGAATTGCAGAAAACCTCCAGTCTCTCCACGGCGCTGGTCATGGGCATTGATCACACCATCCGCTGGATCACCAATACCTACCTGACCCTCCGGGGCCTGACGATTGGAACCGTCTCGCCGCATCAACTTCACGGCGTGCTCGGCGTTGCGGCCGTGAGTTACCAGCTTGAGTCGCAGGGGTTCATGTATCTGGTTTACTTTATGGGTCTGATCTCGGTCAATCTGGCGGTGATTAATTTCCTGCCGCTCCCCATTCTTGACGGCGGTCTGTTTGTCATGCTGCTGCTGGAAAAAATCCGGGGGCGGCCGCTCCCGTTAAAAGTACAGGCGGGCATTCAAATTGCCGGACTGATCCTGATCGGCGGCGTGTTCCTGTACGTTACGCTGTTTAATGATATTCCGATGATTTTTCATCACTGATGGTTTTCCGGTTCTGCAGGACCGGCCGCATGCCTGATCTTTTGAAATATTGAGCCACCTGCATGCTTTAACTTCGTGGTACTCCGGCGTCAGAATCCGATCGCCTGTGGCGATACCAGAACCACCTCGCAATCAGAGAATTTACTGGAACTTGAGCAGAGTAGCAGGGGAGATCACTGCGGGCGAGAGGAGTCGAACCTCCACGTCTTTTGGACACTAGAACCTGAATCTAGCGCGTCTGCCAATTCCGCCACGCCCGCGGAAAGTTTCAGAGTATAAATCAGACCCGGTAATTTCGCCACCGGCGGGTCGGGCCACGGGCGGCAGCTGGCACGAGAACGCCGACAAGCCGGTGCCGGCAATCGGCGGGGAAACGGGTCGGGCGGACGCACAGCATAATGAAAAACCCCGGTCGGCCCGAGGCCGACCGGGGTTGGCAAATTCAGCTTTTTCCCCGCCGAAGTAGCAAGTGGCCCATCAGACGCGGCGCCGCCGGCTGAGCGGCAATCCCAGACTTGCCACGCCCATCAGAGCCAGCGTGGCTGGTTCAGGCGTAACGTAGGTATTGTCGAGGCTGGCTTTAATACCCGCATCGGACGGATCATTACCAAAATCCACCGTAATGCTGCTGGTGTTGATCGAATCAGCTGTGGTTAATCCCGGCAGATTGATAGTAAAGCTTTGGTTGTTCGCCAGCAGCGTTTGGTCAAGAATTGAGCTGCCAGAGTGATCGACGCCAGTTCCGCCACCACCGGGGCCGCCACCTGTGTTTCCCGCAAGCGCGTTGGAATAGAGGCCATTGCTATTGGCGTTGCCGATGACGAACTCACCAATCGGGCCGTTCTGTCCAACACCGCTGTTGGGGCCGGTGGCAGGAATCGCCTCGAGCGTGAGTTCGCTGCCGATCGTGGTCGAGCCCGGGGTGTTGGTGCTAAGCACTTCCCACGCTGCTGTTGAGCTGGTCGTACCGGTCGTGTACGATCCGCCACTTGAGACCTTCACCGTGTTGAGTGTCGTATCCTGCAGGCTCGGGGCATTTGAGCCGGTACCTGGGGTATAACCGCTAATCTGAAAGTGAATCGAACCGACCGTCTGCGAGACGTCGTAAACCGGGTCCGACGTATTATGCACGATCACCGTCAGCTGATTAGCGCTGACCAAAAAGCCGATCACAGCGCTGTACGCCCCGTTGTCATCGTTGGGGGCGGTTGAATACGAATTCGACGCCTGATAATACACAAAGTTCTGCGGGGCCGCTTGAGCCGTACCGCCCGAAAACAACCCCCCAGCCAGCGGTACAATTGCCGCCGCGGCCATCCACAACCTTGACCGGCCTGAGACGATTGGATTTTTACAAGACTTGGACATGCTCTGACACCTCCTGAAAATTTGAAAACTCCGGGCGCAGACGAAACCACATCGGTCTCGATGAACCTGCAGCCCTGAATAAAATGGAGGTAAAGGTTGACGTGAGTTCTTGCTCGCTCTCCGAAAACCCTTATGCCGTCGCATAATCTGATACGACAGCACCCCCAATAACGCCTTAGTATATCTGATAGTCGCACCGAAGTCAATGGTGACCCTTTCGATTTTTATTATAATTCCGGGCCCATAAACCCGAGGGTATTCGAGCGAAACAGCCCATCAAATGCTTGATTTCCGCAGTGAGTTACCGCTATGTGCCGCCGGACACCGATTTAGGATCATAAAGCTCAGCAACTTAAAACTTGCCGACGCAAAACAGTCCGTATGTTTCCTTTCCGCGAAATATCTGGCGGTGCATGCCCCGCGACGACTCCGCTCGCCGCACCCGAGTAACTGGTCTATTGTTAAGGCCATCATTCCAGGTATGTACAATGAATATATATTATTTGTACATTTGTGCACCGATGGTCTTCTGCGGCCTGCCGACAGCCGAACTCAAATCGCGCTTGCCATACTCTGCAAAAACATGCATACTCGCACTGTGGGCCCGTCGGTAAAACCTTCGTGGTGCTCACAGGCTCGCTGCGGCGACGGTCCGCCGGATTCCGGCGCCCACCGATTGACAACACTGGCCGGGCGGGCAAAAAATAAACGGGTATCGATCGGCCGCTTTGCATCCCTTGTCCGTTGGCTCCCTGCAAGGCGACCATCGCAGCGCCAGACTTCCAAGGAAGGTGAATTAAGTTGGAAATGCCGAAAGCCGAATTTCAATCGAGCCGTTGGAAGCGGTTTCTAAATCGCGGAAAAACAGCGGAATTGCGCGAAGAACCCCTTCGCCTGCCACTGCTGGCCATCGAACAACTCGGTGACCTCGCCTTTAAGATGGGGCAGACTCATTCGGTGGCGGGCGGCTCGTCATCCGACCGGCTGCTGCTCCGCGTGCATGAAAATGAAAATGTTATTACTCGAACCCACGATCTCATCACCGATGCCGCGGCGCGCCATCAGGCGATATCGCCTGCGTCGGAATGGCTGATTGATAATTTTTACGTGGTGCAGGAGCAGTTGCACCTCATCAAAGAGCACTTTCCACGCCGCTACTGCAGGCAGCTGCCTCATATCGATGGTGATCCGCCCGTCCCGCGCATCTTCGACATGATGCTCAAATTGATCAGCCATCTCGACGGCCGGGTGGACATTGAAGCGCTGGATCGTTTTATCTTTTCATATCAGCAGGCCTCACCGCTGAGCCTCGGCGAACTCTGGGCCGCACCCATCATGCTGCGGGTCGGATTGATTGAAAACCTCCGCCGGGTCTCCGGGATGATCTACGAAGCCCGCAAGGAGCGAAATCTCGCCAATGGATGGGCCGATCGCCTGATTGAAGCCGCCGAGGCGGGTCCGGATCAGGTGATTGTCACGCTCTCCGCGCTGGTCGAATCGCAGCCGCCTCTGGAGAGTGCATTTGTTGCTGAATTCATGCGCCGCCTCCATGGCCAGCATGCATCGCTGCATGTGGTGCTCGAGTGGATATCGCAATCACTGGCGCGTAAAAGTGAAACCCCTGAACGCATGGTCGTCCTGGAAAGCCAGCGCCAGGCCGCGGATCAGGTTTCCATGGGCAATTGTTTTGCCAGTTTCCGGTTTCTGGATGCCACCGACTGGGGAAAATTTGTTGAACGCCACAGTATGGTCGAGCATGTTCTGCGGCAGGACCCCGCCCAAATTTACGCCCAATGCGACTTTGCCACACGCGATCGAGCCCGGCATATGGTGGAGCAACTCGCCCGACGAGCCGCGATACCCGAACATCGGGTTGCCGACGCCGTGATTGAATTGGCTCGCAGCAGCAACGCGGACACTCCAACAAGCAAAGTCCAATCCCATGTTGGCTGGTATTTGCTTGATGATGGTGTTCGCCAGCTTGAACGACGGCTGCGCGTTCGCCCCCGCCTCTCCGATTCGCTGAGTCGACTCATCCGGCGCATCGCACTTTTCAGTTATCTTTTTCCCGTGGTCGTCATTGCAGCGGCGATCACCGCGGCGTGGTGGCTGGGATTTATGCCCACGCTGCCAATCGGAGTGGCCGTTGCCGGGTTGGCGGTTATGGCGATGGTGGCGGTGCAATGTGCCGTCTCGATTACCAACTATTTCCTCACGCGGATCGTCAGTCCGAAAATTCTTCCACGTCTTGATTACGAATCGGGAATTGATCGGCAGCACAGCACGTGTGTGGTCATACCCTGCCTGATCACCGATGCGGCGGAGATTGCCGAACTCGCAGAATCATTGGAGATCAAATATCTCGCCAATCGGGACCCGAATCTCTCCTTCGCCGTGCTCTCCGATTTCGTCGACCACACCGAAGAATCACATCCCGACGATGAGAAACTCCTCGGGCAGATGATTGAAAAAATCGATGCGCTCAATCATCGCTACGGCCGCCCGGATCATCAGCCCTTCTGCCTCTTTCATCGGCCGCGGACATGGAATGCATCGGAAAAAGTCTGGATGGGGCGGGAGCGTAAGCGTGGAAAGCTTGAGGATTTCATCAACCTCATTGCTGAGGGAAATGCCGATGCATTTGTCAAGGTGATCGCCGCTCCTGATCGCGTGGCGCAATGGAAATTCATACTGACGCTCGACGCCGACACGCAACTGCCAAGCGGTACCGCCGCGGAGATGATCGGCACCGCCGCCCATCTTCTCAACCTACCCATTTACGATCCGCATCGGCGCAGGGTTGTCCGTGGATACACCAT
>JAJZNY010000003.1 GCA_021852245.1 Planctomycetota bacterium
GCCTTTCCCCCTTCCCGCACGGAGGTCGCCGAGCGGGCGGGTACCGCCACCCGGGCGGTCGTATTGGGGGGAATGGTGATATCCCAATGGAATTGCAGGCCATCTCGATGCCACTCGCTTTTAATGATTCCATACATCGACTGGTGATAGGCTGAAACCGTTTTCAACTGCCGGAAGTTATGCGGCCGCAATTCAATTTGTTTAAATCCCGGAGCATCCTCCGCAGGACGAATACCGGCGACGCTTTCGTGAAACCATGCCGCGAAGCAGCTTTGCATGGCATGGTTGTAGGAGCAGTTCACCTGAGGTTGGCTCAGCGGTGTGTCGAATTGCACTTCCGGCCAGGTGGTGTCCCCACGGGAAAGCATATAACCGTAGCTCGGATAGTCCATCTTTGTCATCATGCGGTAGGTGAGCGCATCGTAGCCATGGTCGTTAAGAAGTGTGTACAACGGCCGGGAGCCCATGACACCGGTATCCGCATGATCGTGCCGGAGCTGAATTTCATTGGAGAGCGCAGCAGCCACGCTGCTTTGATGTGCCTCGGGAACCAATCCATAACGCAACGCCACAGCGTTTCCGGTTTGTGAACCATATCCAGCCGTCGGCGATTTGAAGAAGGTTCGGTTAAAGGCGGCCTTTACCATCGCCGCCTGACGCTTGAACCATTTTTCGTCCTCGGCGCGGCCGAGTAAAGCGGCGGCTTTGGTCATGATGACAAGGCTGCCATATTGCATGGCCGTAGAGGTAAGCGGCACGGGGCAGCGGGGATTAGCGCCTCCGACACCCGGCGGACACCAATCGCCGAAGCCGTATTGCACAATGCCGTTTTTGCTCACGACAGGAGATGCGACATATTGAAGCCAACGCTTCATATGCGGGTATTGATGTTTAAGGGTCGAGGCATCGCCATAGTAGAGATAAATAAACCAGGGTATCGCCACCAAGGCATCGCCCCAATCCGGATTCGCCTGATCGCAGAGCCGACGGCCGGTGGCGATATTGCACGGAAGTCCCGGTGACGCGGGCGTATGCCAGCTGGTGATTCCTCCGCGCCCCAGAACGGTATCCATGTCGCCGGCAAGTTTATTCAGGAGAGGTGCCATCTGGTAATTGAATATGGCAGCCTGTGCGGAGATTTCCATATCTCCCATCCACGAGCATTTTTCGCGCTGGGGGCAATCCTCCATAATACTGTGCATGTTGCTCTCGAGTGTCCAGAGCGACGTATGGTAGATGCGGTTAAGCAGCGGATCGGAGCACACAAAGTCGCCCCGTTTTTCGGCGGCAGTCCGCATCTGGATGCCCTGCATGAAGCCCAAATTCGGCCTGCGTTTTAAGCCACTGACTTCAACAAACCGAAATCCATGATAGGTAAAACGGGGGCGCCATTGCTCGCCGCCACCTTTGCAGACATATATTTCCGTCTGTACGACACCGGTGGCGTAAACACCGGTTGTTCCTGGATCAATTTCCACACCATCGGGAGCCAGTATCTCAGCCATGCGCAGGGTGATACGCGTGCCCGCAGGTTCGTTGAGCTTGAGTTGCACGCACCCGGCAAAATTCTGGCCCAAATCAACAATCCATTTACCGCCGGGGGAAGCGATGAGACGCTTGGCTTTGATGATTCGCGTGTCCTGAATCGTCTGGATCATCTGGCTCTGCAATTTGTGCGTTGGGGCGGGTCGCACGCGGGCGGACTGCCAATGCGAATCATCGAGACCGGGTTGGTCCCAGCCGGGAATTTCAAGCCTGGCGTCGTAGGTTTCACCCGCATAGACGTTATCAAAAAGTACCGGGCCGGTGGTGGCCCGCCAGGTGGAATCGGTAGCCACTATGTCTGTTGAGCCATCCGAAAATTCCAAGACACATTTGGCGAGCAGGACAGGCGGCCCCCAGGCCAACCACGGTGCCCAGACGATATTCTGGCCAAAAAATCCATTTCCAAGCATCACCCCCACGACGTTATCGCCGTTACGGAGAGCTTCTGTGACATCATGCACCGCATAAAAAGAGCGGGCATCGTAGGTGGTCATCCCCGGATCTAATTGTTGCGATCCGATTCGCCTGCCGTTGATATGCAGTTCATAGTAACCGAGTCCGCAGATATACATCCGCGCGTGGGTTAACGTCTTATTGATCTTGAACGTTTTACGAAACAGGGGAGAGGGGAACGTCTTTTTGTAGGCGGGTTTCTTCATGCCGCTGGTCTGAACCGGGCGCATGATCCATGGAGAATTTCGAGTATCCTTTGCCAATTCAATCCACTGCGCAGGTTGCCAATCCGTGGGCGTGAGCATTCCCATTTCCCAACGCGCCGGCGCAGCCCATGGGCTGGCGACCCGATCGGCACTCCAGGTGCGTACGGTCCAAAAATAGCGCCCACCAGCCGTCAAAGGCAGCCCCCCATACGGTACCAGCACGCTCTGTTCGGATCGGCAGGAGCGTGAATCCCAAACATCCGCCTTTCCGGGTTGAAGCAACGCCGGATCGCGGGACACCAATATCCGATACGCGGTCTGCCGTTCACCCCGGCGCGACGAACCGAGCACCCAACTTAATCGTGGGTGCGGCGTATCGACACCGAGGGGATCTACCAGATATTCACATGTCAGATGCGTCGGACTTGCGGGTTGAAACTTTCCGTCGGCGGCACCCGCACGGGAGGCACCGCCGACGACCACGGCCATGGCGGCGGTCTTGACGACATCACGGCGGGAAAGTTTTGGTAGAGCGTTGCTCGCTTTCATAAATCTTCTACAACGATGCTTGCCGATATTCGGCGTAAATATTGTAAGGCACGATCGAGGCGGAAAGGATTTGCGCCGGTCTGTCCACGGCCCGCAGGCAGAGGGCAAGAACATTTTTACCCTGCCCGTGCGGCCGGAGCCAGCACTCGGGGAGATAATATTCTCTCTGCGAGCCATATTGCCAGAAACGGCCGTACAGATGTCCGTTGACATAAATGAAGCCCGTCCCCAGCGCTTCAATTTTAAGACACCAGGGCAGCCAGATATCGGGGCGCACGCGCGGAAGATGAAATTCCATGCGATGCCACGAAAGCAGATGCGGCTCTTTGGACGCATCGTGATTCTGCGGCAGGGGATATGAAGGCCAGGCGCTGTCATCAAAATCCGTCTCATGCCATCGGCGGCTGATACCAACGGGCGCCGCCGCAATCTCCATCGAACCGTCGAGATGAGAAAAGGGGCGTGACTCTTTCGCGGAAACCAGTTTCACCAGTCCGAGACCACCGGCGCGGCTGCCACTTCGCACCAGGATGGCAATGCTGTTGAGCCCCGGCTTTAATACTTTGGCAGCACCAAAGGCAAATATCTGGAACCAGTGATTGGTGGAACCGATGAATTTACCATTCACGAACACCCAACCCTGAGCTGCAACGTGAGTGAGGACCAGTTGAGTCTGATGCAATTGAATCTCTTTTTGGGTGAGCATCAGCGGGCAACGAAACACCGCCCAGGAATCGGGCGGAAGCTGTGCAGCCGAATCGGCCTCGCCGCAGAGGGTGTGCCGCCAGCTGGCGGTGGATACCTCAGCACCGGTAAAGTCAGCCGCCTCCGGATGGACTGGTGGAGCGATACGTTTTACCCGCCAGTTCTTCAGCAAACGCTCCGGAGCGTATATGCCTTTGAATGAGAGGTCAAAAAGGCCGTAGGGTTGCTCCATCGGCATACCCCCGTTGGGATGCCCGCGATTTTCATACACCAGCAACGCTTGATGGCGGCCGGGCGTACATTTTGATTTGGGCAGGAACAGGCATGAATTACGATCGGTTCCGGAATCATAAAGGAGATGTCCGTCGAGCATGGCCGTGGCGGCATCGTCGGGCGCAACGGCGGCTGCGAGCACGGTTTGGAATATATCGCCGGGCGGGGACTCAAGGGACAGTCGAGCGCGGTAATAATTAAAACCACTGTCATAGAAACCGATATCCGCAAGTGACTGCCCCGGTTTTACAGCGGCCCATTGGCTGGGGATTGGATCGACCGCGGTTCGGCAGCGGGTTATTTCCACCGCGTTGGGTAGATGGGCCGCCGGCCGCCGGATGGCAGCCGGCTCCTCCGGAAGCCATTGGGCGTGGGTGGCGGACGACACGCCCGGCGGAAAGTAAAGTATTTTGGAACCAAATTTTTCCAGCGAATATTTGAATTCTGCTGCTTTGAGACGCCCTGCGGTGATTTTCGCCCGGCCGGAGCGGGGGTGACCATCACGGATTTTACGCACAAAGACATAGACACCCCCGCCGGGGGCTTCTCGGGCGGCGATGCTCACATCGGCATGTTCGACAGAAGCCGACACCTTGAGAGCCTGCGAACGGGCGATGTGCGGTCCGTGCTCCTTCAACATGGCCGCCAGCGCCTTAACCCGAAGATATTTGGCGCCGACGCCGCCGTTTTCCCGGATCGGGGCACTGTAGTCATAGGAAGTTGAGATGCTGCGTGCGGGATGAGAGCCGAAATTCGTGCCGCCGAAGAGCATGTAATAATTCATCATGGTAACGCCGTTCTGCATGCAGAACAGGGTGAGATTGTTGATCTGCTCCGGCCCGATCCCTTTGCCGTAATGATCCTGATCGCTGCGCAGGTATGGCACATCATAGACCGAGCTGAACCATCCGCCCTGAAGTTCCGCGGTCATCAGCGGAGCATCAGGCTGGCTGCGGCGCATGGTGTTAATGGAACCCTGAACACTGTTGACATTCACCCGCGGGTAAAAATCCATGGTATCAAACACACGACGGAGAGAGGGATTTTTTGCGTGAAGCACACAACTGCCCCAATTGATGAACAGTGGAACGTCGATCCCATTCTGTAATGCTCCCTCAACGAGTGATTCTACGTACCGGCGTTTTACCTCAAGCGGAAACGATGGAAAGTCATATTCGTTCTCCACTTGAAACAGAAACACACCATGCTTGCCGACGGGCTTACGCGTGAGCTGATGCGGGGCGATAACCGGGCAGACGGCATCATACCAGTGTCGGCTCCACGCCACGAAGATGGGGTTGTCGCTGCGAAGCCATTCGCCACGATAGCCGGACGGCTTGTGAGTCAGAAGCCACTGGGGAAAGCCACCGGTGTCCCATTCCGCACAGATGTAGGGCCCCGGACGGATGGTGACATAAAGGCCGAATTCCTCCGTCGCCATGCGGAGCCAATCGTCGAGGTCAGTTAAATCAACATGTGAAAAATCAGAAAGGGACGCGGGGGGAGTCTTTTCGCTGAGATTCCACGGCACGTAGGTTTGGACGGTGTTGAAGCCGGCCTCATTGATTTTTTCAAAGCGAGCCCGCCACATCGATTTGGGGCAGCGATAATAATGGAAACATCCGCTGTAGAGAAAAAAAGGTTTATCCTCTACGAATAAGGATTGACCGTCGTAGCGGATCCGGTGCGAATGGGAAAACGGCTGCCCGGTGGGGAGTTCTGCCGCCGACGCGGAGGGAGCGTCGCCCGGCAGAACCAGACTGCCCGCCGATGCGAGCAGCATGAATTTTAATAGATCACGACGGGGTAATTTGGATTTCATTGATCATGCTCCTGCCATGGCATCCCACAGGGTGCACTGAGCCGACGGGGGATGCCTGTTGTGCTGCCACGTAACATATAACAAAGTTACGAAAGTGGATACCATCGGTTCACAACCATGGTGCGCCGGGTTCGCAACCGGCTGAAGCAGAGATACCGCGTATCGTGTTGAAGTCGAACCGGTAAGTGAATTCGGGCGAGGCAAGACTGGAGAGCGGCGGTGAGTCGGATGCAGAGATGGGGAAAACTTTTCTTGTTAAGGAATAAAAAAGCGTCGGGCGGATCAAACCGCCCGACGCCGGAGGAAACACTAATATCTTAAATGGTCTCAGGCACGCTTGCGGCGACCGACGAGCAGCAGGGCTGCACCGCCAATCCCCATCAAACCGAGCGATGCGGGTTCGGGCACCGGGGATGCATCGGAAAGCGTAGCGGCGGCTAAAAGCACTTTGCCGCCGGAGCTGGAGCCCGGATTGGCGCTTGCAGCCAGATTGACCGTAAGCGTTTCACCAGCCGTACCTTGGAAATTAACGGTGTCATACCACCAAGTGGTGCCGCCGGTCGACGTGTTCGTAACGCTCATGGGGGTCGAACTGCCGAGGGTATAGGTATCGGTGACGCTGGCCGGGATTTTATACCCGTACGATCCCGCGGCAACGATCAGGGTCTGCTCGTTCCCATCCGCCGTGACGGTGAAGCTGAAGGATGTGTCGCTGCTGGTGGACGTGCTGCTCACGGGATCAGTGTGGGTGAATCCAACGGCATCACTACCGGTGG